>NC_011060.1:110000-112500 GCF_000020645.1 Pelodictyon phaeoclathratiforme BU-1 | reverse complement strand
TCCCTCACCAATCCGATGGGAGAAGAGTTCCGATACAAAGAGGAATTCAAAAAACTCGACCTGAAGTCCGTAAAAAAAGATCTCTATGCACTCATGACCGATTCGCAGGAGTGGTGGCCGGCAGACTACGGCCACTACGGCGGGCTTTTTATCCGGATGGCATGGCACAGCGCAGGCACCTATCGAACCAGCGATGGCCGAGGCGGAGGAGGCACAGGCAATCAACGCTTCGCACCGCTCAACAGTTGGCCCGACAATGCCAATCTCGACAAGGCACGCCGACTGCTCTGGCCAATCAAGCAAAAGTATGGGAGAAAACTTTCCTGGGCAGACCTCATGATCCTTGCGGGCAACTGCGCACTGGAGTCGATGGGCTTCAAAACCTTCGGGTTCGGCGGAGGACGCGTGGACATCTGGGAGCCGGAAGAGGATATTTACTGGGGCAAAGAGGTCGAGTGGCTTGGCAGCAATCGCTACAGCGGGGAACGTGATCTTGAAAATCCCCTGGCCGCCGTGCAGATGGGGTTGATCTACGTCAATCCCGAAGGGCCGGACGGAAACCCGGACCCCGTTGCTGCAGGCAGAGACATTCGAGAAACTTTCGCGCGCATGGCCATGAACGACGAGGAAACCGTAGCGCTGGTCGCTGGTGGACACACCTTCGGCAAATGTCACGGCGTCGGTGATCCGAAGCTGATAGGCCCCGAGCCCGAAGCCGCTGAAATCGAAGAGCAGGGACTTGGCTGGAAGAGTGGCTATGGCAGCGGCAAGGGGGACGAGACCATGACCAGCGGACTGGAAGGAGCATGGACGCCCGACCCGATTCATTGGGACATGGGCTATCTCGGTATGCTCTTCAAATACGAGTGGGAACTGACGAAAAGCCCGGCAGGCGCCTGGCAGTGGAAGCCGAAAGATGTAGCCGAGGAGGATCTCGCTCCGGCGGCCCACGATCCCTCAAAACGGGTACCGACCATGATGACCACTGCCGACCTTGCTATGCGCATGGATCCGCTCTATGGGCCGATCGCACGGCGCTACTATGAGCATCCTGAGCAATTTGCAGACGCATTCGCGCGGGCGTGGTTCAAGCTGACCCACCGCGACATGGGCCCACGCTCACGTTATCTCGGCGCCGAGGTGCCTGCAGAGGAGCTGATCTGGCAAGATCCGGTACCGGCAGTCGATCATGAGCTGATAGGCGAGGGAAAGATCAAAGAACTCAAAAAACGGATCCTTGCCTCCGGGCTCTCGATTCCGGAACTGCTCTCGACAGCATGGGCATCGGCATCCACATTCCGCAGTTCGGACAAGCGCGGTGGAGCCAACGGATCTCGCATCCGGCTTTCGCCGCAGAAGGAGTGGGAAGTCAACCAGCCGGAACAACTGCAACGGGTGCTGGGAAAGCTTGAGGAAATCCGTAATGCGTTCAACGGCGAACAGTCGGGAGGGAAGCAGGTTTCGCTTGCCGACCTGATCGTGCTGGGAGGATGCGCCGCCGTCGAAGAGGCCGCCCGGCGTGCTGGCAACGATGTAACCGTCCCTTTCATACCGGGCCGCACGGATGCCTCGCAGGAGCAGACCGACGTGGAGTCATTTGCCGTGCTCGAACCGCTCGCTGACGGGTTCCGCAACTACACCAAACGAAAATACAGCGTGACGCCAGAAGAGATGCTTATCGACCGCTCGCAGTTGCTGACACTGACCGCCACGGAAATGACCGTGCTACTGGGAGGTCTGCGTGTGCTCGGCGTCAATTTCCGGCAGTCACCGCATGGCCTCTTCACCAATCGTCCGGAAACACTCACCAATGACTTCTTCGTGAATCTGCTCGACATGGGGACGGAGTGGAAACCGCTCTCGAAAGAACATGAGACGTTCGAAGGCCGTGATCGCAAAACCGGCGAGGTCAGGTGGAGCGCTACCCGCGTCGACCTTATTTTCGGCTCGAACGCCCGGCTCCGAGCTATTGCTGAGGTGTATGGAAGCGATGACGCACAGGGGAAATTCGTGCAGGACTTTGTTGCGGCATGGAACAAGGTGATGAACCTCGACCGGTTCGACCTATCGTAAGCAGCGGCAGGCTGCCTGAAAACGGGCAGCCTGCCAAACATGCCCACTCACTTGATCTTCCCTCCCCGATAGAGAAAGAGCGATACCCGGTCGTTCTTCCTGATAGCCGCCTTGACCGACTCCACATTCTTCTCACACTGCAGCAGCGTTTTCCATGAGAGCAAATGGCGTTCTTCGTGAAAATCGGAGTTCCCGATATAATTGAATTTTTTCAGCCCAACCACATTGAACAGATCGTCGCGATTGGCCACCTCCCAGGCATCGAACATGGTGGCAAGCCGCTCGTGGTTCTCCCAGAGATAAAACGAAGGATCGTCGCCTGAATGGTTCCTGATATAGGGATGGCAGGCCACCGAAATGCCCTGCTGCCTTCTGATACAGGCGATAATATCCTCGACGGGCATATCGGGCGAGATATACTCCTTGA
>NC_011060.1:0-102500 GCF_000020645.1 Pelodictyon phaeoclathratiforme BU-1 | reverse complement strand
GAATATTCAGCAGGTTGCTGTCACCCATCTCAAGCTTCATCTGCCGCATCGCTTCAAGAAAAGGGAGCGACTCGATATCGCCAATCGTCCCGCCGATCTCGGTAATAAGCACATCAAGATCCCCGTTTTTAGCCTGCTCGGCCATCCGATCCTTGATCTCATCAATCACATGTGGCACAACCTGAACCGTTGCCCCAAGATATTCGCCTCGACGCTCCTTGTCGATAACCGATTTATAGACCCGCCCCATCGTCAGATTTGAAGACTGCGTCGTCGACTCATCGAGAAAACGTTCGTAATGGCCAAGATCAAGGTCCGTCTCAGCTCCATCATCAGTCACATAGACCTCCCCGTGCTGGTAGGGCGACATCGTACCAGGGTCAACATTGATATAGGGATCATATTTCTGTATAGCCACCTTCAGGCCACGCGACTTCAGCAGCATCCCGAGAGAGGCCGACAGAATCCCTTTGCCGAGCGAGGAGATCACCCCGCCGGTCACAAAAATATGTTTCACATTTTTCGGTCGAGCCATGAAACCGTCCGTCCTTGATTAATGATAAATAAAAGCTATCGTTATTGTTCTGCCTCATGGGAACCGTCACAGAACGGATCCATACTTTCCCATGTTTGGCAGTGACTTAAAACAGGTCAATCTGACCATCAGGATCTTCCAGAAGCACATCAGAATCAACCTCTTCATCGCTCTTCGGCACTCGCGCCAGAGCAGAAATGATATCCCCGGCCATCAGCCTGACAAGCCTGACTCCGGAAGTGTTCCTGCCAGTCAACCGTATATCGGAGACATGCTGGCGATTCACGATACCCTGAGCTGTAATGATGATCAGATCGTCGTCATCATTGACATCCAACAGACCAATCAGTGCACCAACCTTTTCATGAGCCTTAAGGGTAATAACCCCGCGAGCACCGCGCCGCGTCAGTCGATAATCCTCCACACGACTTCTCTTGCCAAAACCGTTATCGGTAACAGCAAGCAGCGCCGTATCGAAGCGCTTGGTGGTCACCATTGAAATACACTTCTCACCCTCGTCAAGCGTGATACCCTTGACGCCCATGGCAGTACGTCCCATCGAGCGGATCTCAGCCTCGGGAAAGCGTACGACAAAACCGGAATTCTTGGCCAGAATAATCTGATGATCACCATCAGTCAGACGGGCATCAAGCAGCTCATCATGCTCATCAATAGTAATGGCAGCAATACCATTCTTTCTTGGATGAGAAAAATCTTCAAGCGGTGTTTTTTTCACGATACCATTGGTCGTCGCCATGACAATGAACCCCGGCTCATCAAAATTGCGGATATTGATGTAGGCTCTGATTTTCTCGCCCTGCTGCAACTCCATGATATTGGCCAGCGCACGACCCCTCGCAGCACGTCCAGCTTCAGGAATTTCGTACACTTTCAGCCAGTGACAACGGCCCCTGTTGGTGAAGAAGAGTATATAATTATGGGTCGAGGCAATAAACATATGCTCGACAAAATCGTCATGCTTGGCCTGAGCCCCTGTGACCCCTTTGCCACCCCGTGCCTGGCGGCGATAACCCGAAACCGGGAAACGCTTGATAAAGCCCTCATGGGTAATGGTGATCACCACATCTTCCTGGGCAATCATATCTTCGATGGAGAAATCACCCTCCTGCGGCACAATTTCAGTCCGGCGTTCATCACCATAGACCTCCCTGACCTTCAGCAACTCTTCGCGGATAATCTGCATCTGTTTCTCAGGACTGCCGAGAATAAAGCGCAGCTCCTCAATAAAGGCAAGTACCTCCGTGTACTCCAGATCGATCTTCTTGCGCTCCATCCCGGTCAGACGCTGCAGACGCATCTCAAGAATAGCCTTCGACTGCAACTCCGACAGTCCGAAACGCTCAATGAGCCTCTCCTGAGCCGTTGAGGCATCCGGTGATTCACGAATCGTTGAAATCACCTCGTCAAGGTTATCAAGACAGATCTTCAGTCCTTCAAGAATATGGGCCCGCTTTTCGGCTGTCGCAAGGTCAAATTGTGTACGGCGCAGAACAATCTCATTGCGATGCTTGATATAATAGACCATCATCTCCTTGAGATTGAGGATCCTCGGCACCCCATCAACCAGCGCAAGCATGATCACCCCGAACGTATCCTGCATCGGGGTATGCTTGTACAGGTTATTCAGAACAACCATAGCCACAGCATCCCGCTTCAGCTCAATCACCAGCCTCATGCCGTCACGGTCAGACTCATCGCGGATATCGGCAATACCTTCAATTTTTTTATCGTGCACCAGCTCAACGATTTTCTCGATCAGCCGCACCTTGTTCACCTGATAAGGAAGCTCTGTAACAACAATCGATTCCCGACTGTTTTTCGGAGTAATCTCAACAATGGCCCGCGCCCGGATCACAACCTTACCCCTGCCGGTCATATAAGCCGAACGAACACCCTCATAACCATAAATAATTCCGCCAGTTGGAAAATCAGGTGCGATCACATATTTCATGAGATCAGCCACTTCCAGTTCCGGATTTGCAATCAGGGCGATCATGCCATCAACAACCTCCCGGAGATTCTGGGGTGGAATATTGGTTGCCATACCGACCGCAATACCTGACGAACCATTCGCAAGGAGGTTGGGTATCGCCGACGGAAGAACCGTAGGCTCCTCAAGCGAGTCATCAAAATTAAGGGAAAAGTCAACGGTAGCCTTGTCGAGATCCTTCAGCATTTCCCCGGCAATGCTCTTCATGCGCACCTCCGTGTATCGCATGGCAGCAGGAGAGTCACCATCAACCGAACCAAAGTTTCCCTGACCGTCAATCAGGGGATAACGCATGGAAAACTCCTGCACCAGACGCACAAGACTGTCGTAGACAGCGGTATCGCCATGGGGATGGAACTTGCCAAGCACTTCACCAACAACACGGGCAGACTTTTTATGCGGTTTACCTGCCTGCAGACCAAGTTCGTGCATACCGAAAAGAACCCTTCGGTGAACCGGCTTCAGTCCATCCCGCACATCGGGCAGCGCACGACTGACAATGACCGACATCGAATAATCGAGATAAGAACCCCGCATTTCTTCTTCAATACTGATCGGGACTATTCTTTCGCGCTGCATAGGTAAATCCTGGGTGATAATTGATATAAATAACTCAACGGCGTAATGTATAAAAATCCGTCTGAATTCTGAACAATGCAGTACGCCTGAAAAGAGCTAACTGCAAAAAAATGTGGATAATATCAGCTCAGTGTAATTACAGGTGCATCCGACCAGAGGGATTCAAGGTCATAAAAATGGCGCTCATCCGGCATAAAAATATGCACAACAACATCGATATAGTCCAGGAGAATCCAGTGCATGGAATCCATTCCCTCAACATGCATCGGACGCTCGCCATCAACCTTGAGCTCATCAATAATATGCTCCGCTGCGGCCTTTGCCTTACGATCAGAATCGGCAGTCACAATCACAAAATAATCGGTAACCGATGTCAAACCCCGGAGATCAAGAATCTTGACCTCTTCACACTTTTTTTCCAGCGCCAGCTCAGCAGCCCTTCTTGCCAGCAGCTCACCAACAGCTACCTCTTTTACCTGTGTGGCACTCACCATCTCTTCCTCTTTCAAGCTACTCATAAACCTCTATCCTTCATAAATGAACTATATTTTACAACAACTTACCGCCAACAGGCAACAAAACAACCCCACTATGGCAATAATGGTAACTCCTCAACATACGAAAAAGCCAGCTCACTGACCGCAAAAAAAGCCGGGGAGTAATTCCGGCATGGACTGGATGGATATCGAAATCTTGCCGGATGTTGAGATGGCACCGTAACAGTATCACTCGCACAATGGGACAAAGGAGGCTTTGACAAAGGCATCACGACAACATACAGTAAAATCAACAACTGGAGAGCATGGACTTGCAGCTTCATTAAGCATTACATACCCAGCACGTCATCAGAGTTGTAATAAAGTCGTAAAACCGGCCTGTTCAAAATGGTCATCAGAAGTCAAGGCGAGTGTAATTCCTTTTTCTTTCATGACAAGGAATGATAGGCAATCCACCAAACCCCATTCTTTGTCATGATATTTCCCGAACATTATCAACCCTGATTCAAACTGCTCCTCAGAAACACAAACAATTTCGGTATGAATGTCATTCTTCAGTAATTGAATATAATTGAACGCTTTGCCTCGAAGATGAGGAGAAGAAAGCATGTTGGCAAACTCCATGAGAACCGCTGAAGTTGTAACAAGTCGGATCGGCTGTATGAGTGTTTTACTTATGCTTACAGCCTCTTGATGAAATTGATCTCTACTGTGAGTCAGGGCAACCAGATAGGATGTATCAAGGAAATAGATCATTTTTCCGACCTTTTAGATAGTCCGTAAAGATAGTGGTCCACATTAAGGGATAAATCTTCCGGACCCATATCCTCCGCCTGCTCTGCCAAAATATCCAGAACCGATTTTCCCTGAACTGGTTCAGCAAAAAAATGCTTGTCATCAAATTCCAGACGAATCTCATCAGTTTGGATAGTGCTCAAAAAACGCATCAGAGCTTCCTGCATCTTATCTTTATGAATAATAAGCTGTGTCATGTTTTCTCCCTTAAAAAATATGAACTGTATACATGATATCAACCAGTCCCTTAATTTACTCTGTTTGCCCGACTTTGTCCTTGAGATTGCATGAGATTATTTGACAACCTATCAGAGATTTCACTTTTATTATACAATTTTATCTTTCTGACAGCACATCGGATGACGCTGTTATTCCGCCAGCTTCATAACCATCTGAGACCAGCTCAAAAAGCCCTGTGTTGTTCTCCATATGAGGTACCTCTATGACTCAACATCACGAAGCTGTAGCAGCCCTATAGAAGAGTGGCACAGGTCGGCAGATATGGTGCTGGTTGTATACCGCATTTCAGATTCCAGTAGGCCCAAGATGGGTCGAAAATACAATCCTGTCCGGTTTTGCGCCAAGAAGGGGAAAAAGCGATCAACGACTACTCATTTCTCTTCATGATAGTATCAAAACAACACGGAATGACGTAAAAATTTTATTGAAAAATGCGCGAAATTATCTATTTTTCCAGAAGTAAACCATCAGATTTACTTCACATAAATTCCTTCACGACTATGCAAGATAAATGGAGTATTGCGTCTACCCTTTTCTCGGCAATAGGGTCTGTTGCAACTACAGTCTACAGCTACGTTGCTGTTTTAGATATTTTGAACAAATCAAAAAAGAGCGCGGGCCTTGACAGGAAAGGGCCTGCAATAAGTGGTGTAAAAAGCTTTTATAAACCCATATTCAAGTGGCTTACCTACCTCTTTGCAGCAATTGGAGCTATCACTGTAGCTATTAGTGCTTTCGTGAGTCTAGCTGTTATGGTTGTTCAAACCATAGCACCTGACTGGAATCCTGTCATGAAACTTCAAAAGGGGATGGCTTCCGGTGTCATGGCTGTGGTTGCACCACAGTTAACTGTTTCAGGTCCAGAAACACAACGGGTAGCCATACCGGAACCTACCTTGATTAAGCCATCTTATCGACCGGCAAAAATTGAGCCATTCACGGTTTCGCTCTCTCCGGCAACTATTGATAACGAAATCCATGTCAAGGCCACTATCAGGAACACCACCTCTCAGCCTGTTTATATTTCTCTAAACAACGCACAACGTCCGGTTTTAATCGATGATAGTTCTGGTCATACGTCTGAAATGTTATATCAAGAAGGGATCAGCATGAGTTCGTACGAAATGTCTGGGAAAGAACGGGAAGAGGGTACGTACACAAAAATCCCGCCCGGTGAAGCTTTGGCGATAGGCCTACACTTCAGTGTTTATCATCCAGCTCCTCAAAATGGAGGAACGGCTAATATAACATTCGGTTTTATATACTTATACGACGGCAAAGCAGAAAAAGTATCGAAAACACCGACCACTTCGTTCAGATAGATTTGAGGCCACTTTCTTGCGCCGTAATCTTTATCGGCCAAGGCGCAAGAAAGGCTGTGCCATTTTATCTTCTCCTTCAAAAAAAACATAATCGGCATCATCGAAACGCTTCTGTTTATTGATACATCAATTTCCGCCATTGGGAGTAAACATCTGCCGGTAATCGGGGGTAACTCCGTTAAGCTCTGCGGCATCGGCCCCGGCAAAGAGCCTTAGGGCTGCGGGGAAAAGGGATCTGGCGGAAAAGAGATCTGCCTCCCTGTAAACCGCACCGGAATCGGCGAGCAACGGGATAAGCTCATTGAGTCCACGCCCGACAACAACGGCTCCACCATTAACTAAAGAAATGGCAGCCACAACATCAGCAGCAGAACCTCGCTTGACCTCATCGTGCCAGAGGCCTGAAGCAAGCTCCTCAGGGAAATACGACGCATAGTAATACTCCCCTTTGCGGGATGGAATAACCGCCATTATGGAACCGGATTCAGCATGCAGTGAGGCGGCCATTGCCGGCATGGTGGGCACCGGAACAAGCGGGATTCCGAGGCCATAGGCAACCCCTTTGGCAATAGCCATCCCGATACGCAGTGCGGTAAAGGAGCCGGGGCCGGATGAAATAGCGATGGAGTCGAGCTGTTTGAGATCGAGAGCGCTTTCTGCCATCACCTGTTCGATCAAGGGAACAAGTGTTTCAGCAGCCTTCTTCCAGTCGGCGCTCCGGGCTTCGGTAACGACACCGGCGTTCGTGACCGCAACACTAAGGGCCGCATGGGTGCACTCTATGGCAAGAATATTCATCACGATTTGCGTTTAATAACAATTCTGCGGCTGTCGTTCCCGGCATATTCAAGGGTGACGGTTACGGTATAGCGCGTAGCATATTCCGGAAAACGGTCAGCCCACTCTACAAAGGAAAAATCACCGCTGGAGAGATATTCGTCGAAACCAATCCCTTCAAGCTCCTGCTGTGAGTTGATCCTGTAGAGATCGAAATGGTGCAGCGTTACCGGCTCGCCATCAAGAGAGCCCTCATAGATGTTCAAAAGGGGAAAGGTGGGACTTGAGAGCTGGTCGTCGCAGTTGAAATACTCCGTAACCCCCCGCATGAACTCGGTTTTGCCCGCGCCGAGCTGTCCACAGAGCGAAACCATGTCGCCAGGCTGAAGGGTTGCAGCAAACCGGCGGGCATACTGGCAGCTCTCTTCAGCGGAGAGGGAGAGAAACTCTTCGGTCATTACGAACTCTCAGTCAAGCGGGTTAAAAAGCATACCGGTCATCAGTTTCGGGTAAAAGAAGGTCGATTTCTGCGGCATCACCTCTCCCGTCTCCGATACGGAAAGAACCTGCTCAACGGTCGTTGGCTTGACCACAAATCCAACCTGAACCTTACCGGAATCAATCGCGTCGAACACTTCACGGTCATCCTTGACATACGTCAGGTTACTCTGCTTTGCCATCGCCTCCTGGGAGATGCCAAGCAATCTGAACAAGATAAGATCGTGCAGAAGCACCAGACCGAGGCGTTGCAGAGCTTCCGGACGGGCAGGATCAAGCAGGGGCTTTGGATCGGTTTTCAGGCAAATACCAAGAACCATGCCGGAAGTGACAACGCCGTAAGCATAACTCGATGGCTCTCCATCAAGAAATGCCTTCAGTGCGGCTCTGTCATGCAGTTCGGTTACGGTAAAAAACTCTGCAAGACGCGACTTCAGCAAAGCGGCATCGAACCCTTCGAGGCTGTGCACAAGGCGATGGATCGGGAAAATCAGCAGCCCTTCGTCATGAATGTTGGCCAGATAGGTCAAAATAAAGTTATAGGGCTCCTGGCCGGTATGAGAAGGGTTCGCTGCCGCACGCTCATTGCGATAGTTGACGCCGGTATCATAACGGTGATGGCCATCAGCAATATAGACCGCTCGATCCTGCAGCGACTGCTGGAACTGGCCGACAATCTCCGGATCAGTGATGCGCCACAGCCGGTTGCTCACTCCCTCGAAATGTGCATCAACAATCGGCTCATGGCTCTCGGTGAAAGCTTTCATCAGGCAATCCGCAGTTTTGCTTTCATCGGCATAGAGACCGAATATGCCGCTGATGTTGGTCTTCGTTTTTCTGAAGAGGTTGAGCCGATCGGCCTTGGGACCTGAAAGGGTTTTTTCGTGAGGCAGTACCTTCTTTTCCGAAAAATCATACAGGCGCATGGCGGCAAAAAAACCGCAGCGGGTATGCGAAACGCCGTCGGAATCCTCAAAAGTCTGAAAATAGGGATAAATGGCCGGAACGGAATCGTTCTGCAGTTCACCACCCTGAAGCCACTCAGCGAGACGCTCTGCGGCTGCGCTGTAGGGATCGGCCTCGAGTGGCAGTTCAAGACGTATGGCGTTGTAGGGTGAGCTGCCGTAGAGGCGCTGCTGAAAAGCTGCCGAAATGACATCATAAGGAGGGCAAATCAACTCTGATGCGCTTTTCAGCAGTTCGGGACTATAAAGAATCCCGTTAAAAGGTATAATTTCGGGCATGGAAAGCAACGATTAGATGTTAGTTTTCAGGGCAGATGCGTTGCCATGAGTGACAGGGACAAGATAGAAAAAGCAGTGAAAAAGGCACAAAGAAAGAGATTGAATACCCTCATCGCTCAAGGCATAAAAAAAGGAACTTCAAAGTCCCGAAAACTATTAGTATGTAGGGCGTAGCGACTGAAAATGGTCGGCTGCGCTTCTGTTTTTTATACTTTAGACCCCTGCAGTATCACATGAAAAAGATTTTGTGTTGTATCCCTCTTGTCACAGCGTTGATGCTGCTGACGGTCGGCATCACGTTGGCAGAATCGGCCAACAGCTCTTTTAACCTCGGATTTGAAAAGCATCAGCAAGGCGACCTTCCCACAGCCATAAGATTGTATTCAAAAGCCATTGAAATTAACCCCGCATTTGCCATGGCATTCCAAATGCGGGGCATCGCACAGCAGCAGTTAAAAAAATATCCGCAAGCCATCAGCGACTACACCATGGCGATAACCTTTGGTGACAACGCTTTCAAAAGTGTCAACTACTACAACCGGGGTATCGTAAAAAACATGACCGGCGATTTTACCGGGGCAATTGTTGATTTTTCCCAGACCATTGCGCTCGACAGAAAAATGGCTGAGGCATTTTTCCACAGAGGCATCGCAAAAAGTAAAATCGGTGACCTCGCCGGACGCTTTGATGACTTCCGCAATGCGGCACTCCTGCGCGATCATAACGCAGAAAGATGGCTGAACACCTATTATCCTGGATGGCGAGAACTGCCACCCTCTCCCGCGCCATAAAAAAAAAGGGCAGTCCCAAATTTACCGGAACTGCCCTTTCGTCTGCTATGAACGGTTTGTTATATCGCCTTTCCGCCACGCTCCCTTGTTCTGATACGGATGCACTCTTCAAGCGGGGTGATAAAGATCTTCCCGTCACCGATTTCACCAACACCATGACTTGCAGCGCTAATGATGGTATCGACCGTTATATCGACAAACTCATTATTGACGGCAATATCAAGTCGGATTTTTGGAATCAGGTTTGGCGCTATTTTCTGGCCGCGGTATATCTCAATATCCTCCTGTCGGCCATGGCCAGTTACACGACTGACGGTAATCCTTGTTATATCTGCCTGAATCAGTGCCTCGCGCACATGATCGAGCCTGTCAGGCTGAATGATTGCTGTAATAAGTTTCATTGCTACAGGTTAGTTAAGGTTGATAAGACCATATCCATGCTCACCGTGCATGCTGTGATCGAGACCGGACATTTCATCATCTTCGGAAATACGAAGGCCGATTGTTTTTTCAACAAGGAAAAGCAGAATGAAAGAGATCACTGCAGCATAGACAACCGTCACTCCTACGGCTGTTGCCTGAACACCAAGCTGCTGCCACATCGTCCAGCTATGATCAGCCGTTTTCGCTGCAGCATCGGCCATCCATGACGGACGAATAAAAAACACAAGCGCAATAGCGCCAACAATACCACCGACACCATGGACACCAAAAGCATCAAGGCTGTCATCATAACCAAGCTTGCTCTTGAGCAAAATTGCAGAGTAACAGAATATTGAAGCCAGCATACCGAGCGCAAACGCACCAACAGGCTGTACAACACCAGCGGCAGGTGTGATGGCAACAAGACCTGCAAGAATCCCTGAAGCAACACCAAGGCTGGTTGCTTTACCATGATGAAAAATCTCAATGACCATCCAGGTAAATGCACCTGAAGCCGCAGCCATCTGGGTCACTGTCAAAGCACGGGCAGTGGCAAGGTTACTCGCAATAGCACTTCCAGCGTTAAACCCGAACCAGCCGACCCACAAAAGACCCGCGCCAATCAAAGTCATCACCAGGTTGTTCGGTTGCATGACATTTTTTGGATAACCACGTCTTTTACCAAGATAGAGTGCAGCAACAAGCGCGGTAATACCCGAAGAGATATGCACAACAGTACCACCGGCAAAATCAATGGCACCCATTGCTCCAAGATTAAAAAGGAAACCATCAGCCGCCCAGACCCAATGGCAAATCGGACTGTAGACAAAAATACTCCAGAGAGCAATAAATACTGCATACCCCTTGAAATTAACCCTTTCAGCAAACGCACCAGCAATCAGAGCGGGCGTGATAATGGCAAACTTACCCTGGAACATCGCAAAGACATATTCAGGAATCTGTGTTGACATAATCGTGTCATCAATCCCCTGCAACATGAAATACTTGCTGTCCCACCCGATAAAACCGCCAAGAACACCGGGGCCGAAACTCAGCGCATAGCCAACCATCGGCCAGAGCACACCAATAATCACCATAGCGGCAAAACTGTGCATCATGGTACCAATCACATTCTTTGTCCGGACAAGTCCGCCATAAAACATGGCAAGTCCAGGAACCATAAGCAAAACAAGTGCTGTAGAAGTCAGCATCCACGACGTTGTTCCGGTATCGGTAACCACGGCATCAGCAGCATGAGCTGTTCCCTGAAACAACGATGCTGCCAGCAGAAACAGCAGTGTTGTTAAAAGTTTTTTTCTCATAACAAGATCAGATGAAATTAATGAAGCCTTAATAATTAATAGTAGCGACACATATGTAGTTATTTTTTTAACCAAAACCAAAAATTCAGCATCTTTTGTTACGCTAAGGTAGAATTTTTATGCTCTAACGCAAAAAAGCCCGGCAGCGTGCACATGCTGTCGGGCTTTTCTTTGCCATTGGGAAAGAACAAAGAGAGGTTACGATCTGACGAGAAAAACGCCAAGATCCTCGAAAAGCGCCTGCAAATCCTCCTCATGCTGAACCTCATCCTGGAGAATCTGTACCGCCAGATTATACGTTATCGGATCCTTGAAGCCGATCTCTTCGATAATACTGTTGTAAACATTGATGGCGCACTGCTCACCGGCAATGTTCTGCTCAAGGATCTTTTTGACAAAGGGATCGTCAGGAGCGGCATAACCGCAGTTCGACAACGAAAACCACTCGAGAGGAGAGGTAACAGGTTTTCCCCCAAGCTGAATAATCCGGGCGGATACCATATCAGCGTGACGAAGCTCATCTGCAGCATGTTGCAGAAGTTCGGCAATCACGGCATCTTTCATAGGGCCCTGAACCAGCTTTGCCCCAATCCAGTACTGATAGTAGGCAAGCCACTCATCAGCAAAAGCCTTGTTAAGCAACTCAAGAACACGGGGAAGATGCTCTCCAACTATTTCACGACCTCTTGTACCCATCTGCAGACTCCTTTTTAATTCGTTCGTTAAACAAGTTATTTCTTATTGGCAATCAAATCAGCTAAAGCATCAGAAAGTTTCGGATAGCGGAAGGCAAATCCGTGCTTCTGTAAAACTACAGGCTTTACTCTCTGGCCTTTTACCGCATACTCTCCTCCTTCACCCATCAGCATATCAACAGCAAACCGGGGTACCGGTAACAGAGATGGACGGCCAAGAACGGCTCCAAGCCCTTTGGCAAAATCATTCATGGAAACAGGTTGCGGACTGACCGCATTCATTGCTCCAGAGTAAGCCGCATTATCAAGGGCCTCAAGAATACAGGCAAGCTCGTCATCAATATGAATCCAGGAGATGCACTGAAGACCTGAACCAATGGGTCCGCCAAGAAAAAAGCGGAAGGGCGCAAGCATCTTCTGCAGCATCCCGCCTCTTGTCGTCAACACAATACCCGTCCTCAACAACACAAGGCGCACGCCACTCTTTTCAGCTTCAAGCGCCTCTTTTTCCCAGTCAAAACAGATTTTCGCAAGAAAATCGCTGCCCGCCCTGCCAGACTCGGAAATATCGGCCGTATCGTCACAACTGAAAAAGGAGCCATAATAACCAATGGCTGATGATGAGATAAATACCTGAGGTTTTTCCGACGCACTGGCAATGGCCGAAACGATATGACGGGTACCAAGAATTCTTGAATTATAACACTCCGCCTTGTGCTCCTCGCTCCAGCGACTTTCAAGCAAAGGTTTTCCGGCAAGATGAATGACAGCTTTGGCGCCATCAACAGAAGCGCTCCACTCACCGCTCGCCATCTCCGAATCCCACCTGACATAAGCCGCCGCTCCAGGAATTTTCAGAGAAGCTGCCTCAGGCGAACGAACAAGCAAAACGAGCTTCTCACCACGCTCAATCAGCCTCCGGGCAAGCTCAGCGCCTATCACACCGGTAGCTCCGGTAACAACAACATGACCTCGCATATACGTTTGTACAGTTTCAGTGAAGGAAAGGATATCCTGACAATCAAGAGACCTTTCCCTCAACGAACAGTGCTACATAATAATTCCCACGACCCTCTTGACTTAACCCTTTCTGCTTATTCGACCGTGACCGATTTTGCCAGATTTCGTGGACGGTCAACATTGCAGCCCCGTAATGTTGCAATATGATAGGCAAGAAGCTGCAAGGGAACCACTGTCAGAAGCGGCGTTATCGGCCCGGATGCCTGGGGAATATAGATGACCTCTTCGGTAAGACGACTGACCTCAGTATCTCCCTCACTTGCAATGGCAATAACCCGCCCTTTCCTGCTTCGCACCTCTTCAATGTTGCTAAGAATCTTGGCATAGGTATTGTCACGGGTAGCAAGAATAATGACTGGCATATCTTCGTCAATCAGGGCAATCGGACCATGCTTCATCTCCGCTGCAGGGTAACCTTCTGCATGAATATAGGAGATCTCCTTGAGCTTCAGGGCGCCTTCCAAGGCAACCGGAAAATTGAAGCCGCGTCCAAGATAGAGAAAGTTTTTTGCATCCTTGAAGCGCTCCGCTATCAATTTAATCTGGCTGTCGAGCTCAAGAATCCGCGCAACTTTTTCAGGAATCTCTGAAAGCTCCCTGAGATGCAAGGTAATCTCGCTGTCTGACATGGTTCTGCCCTTACTGAGCGACAGGGCTAACATATAGAGCATGGCCACCTGGGCTGTAAACGCTTTGGTTGAGGCAACACCGATTTCAGGCCCGGCATGGGTATACATACCACAAACGGTTTCACGGGCAATGGTGGAACCGACAACGTTACAGATCCCCATCACCATAGCGCCCTTTTCCTTGGCTGTGCGAAGTGCAGCAAGAGTATCAGCCGTTTCACCTGACTGGGAGATAACAATAACCACATCCTCAACTCCGACAAGAGGATTACGATACCGGAACTCCGAGGCGTAATCAACTTCGACAGGAATACGGGCAAACTCTTCAATAAGATATTCGCCAAGCAGAGCCGCGTGCCAACTCGTACCACAGGCACAGATCACAATACGTTTTGCCTGCTTCAGACGATCAAGATAGTCAGCTATCCCGCCAAGCCGTAGCCAACCTTCATCAAGGCGCACACGCCCACGCATAACATCATGCACCACCTCCGGCTGCTCAAAAATCTCCTTGAGCATAAAGTGTTCAAAACCACCTTTCTCTATTTTTTCCAGCGTAAAATCAAGCTCGGTTACCGTCTTTTGCTGTTCGATATTCTCAATTGATTTAACACAATAGCCTCCCCGTCTCACTACGGCAAGTTCTCCGTCAGCAAGGTAAACCACCTTTTTGGTATGCTCAACAATGGGGGCCGCATCAGAAGCAATGAAAAACTCCCCCAGTCCGATACCAATCACCAGAGGGCTCCCCTTGCGTGCAACAACGATTTTATCCGGTTCACGAGAAGAGACCACACAAAGACCATATGCGCCTTCAACATGACGAAGGGCGCTTCGGGTAGCCGATTCCAGATCCAACAACGGATCTTGCTTCCAGATCCAGTCAATCAGATGTACCAGCACCTCGGAATCCGTCGCACTCAAAAATTGATAACCTTCAGAAACAAGCTCCTGCTTCAGGGCCGAATAGTTTTCAATAATACCATTATGAATGATGGCGATATCCCCGGCAGCATTCAAATGGGGATGAGCATTACGATCACTGGGTTCACCATGGGTCGCCCAACGGGTATGGCCGATACCTGCCGTCGCGCCTTGCATTGAAGCTCTGAGCACCAAAGTATCCTTTTCAAGACCGCTGACACTCCCTTTCTGTTTCATAACTGTCAGGGTACTGCCGTTAAGCAAGGCAATCCCTGCAGAATCATAACCCCGGTATTCAAGCCGCTTCAACCCTTTCAAAAGCAGTGGTGAAGCTTCCTGCCACCCGATATAGCCGACAATTCCGCACATACAAACACTTTTTTAAAGTCAATAAGAACCGGAAAAACCCGGGAAGGGCTCTCCTGCTGAGATAATGCATGAATAGAACAAGCTCCCCCGAAAAAACAAGACTTATAGAATAGCTTTCATCACACTATGCATTTTTGATGCCTCTGCAGCGACCGCCCGTTCGTAGTCATCAATACCCGAAAAAGAGCCCGAAGGATAAATCAAGCTCCGGCTGACATTGATCACCGCACTTTGGCGGTTAGCGTCAACACCAAAATGAACCGTATCTTCAAGCGAACCTCCCTGTGCACCCACCCCGGGAATAAGCAGAAAAAGGTTGGGTGCCTCGCAACGTATCTCAGAAAGCAGAGCGCTTTTGGTCGCACCGACAACAACGCCGCCGTTTCCATTGCGATTCCATGAAGCAACCTTGTCAAGCACAGAACGGTAGAGTGGACGACCATCCTGCATCGCCTGCTCCTCAAAATCCACAGAGCCCTCATTGGAGGTCAAACAAAGCACAAAAAGCAGTTTATCCTCATAGGCAAAAAAAGGCTCAAGGGAATCAAACCCCATGTATGGAGCAACCGTAAGAGCATCAAAAGACCAGTGATCAAAAAAGGCTTGAGCATACATTTTACTGGTATTGCCAATATCTGCCCGTTTGGCATCAGCAATGGTCATGCAGACATCCGGAATCGAGCCAAGCGTTTTTTCCATATCGAGCAATCCGGCAATGCCCCGAGCCTCATAAAAAGCCGTATTCAGCTTGTAAGCTATCGCAACATCCGATGTCGCCCTTATGACGGCACGATTAAACTCAAGAACCGGATTCTCATACGGTAAAAAAACAGCAGGGATTTTCTCCGGATCACTGTCAAGCCCGACACACAAGAGCGATTTCAATGCTGAAATCCTGCAGTTTGCCTTATCCCGAACAACACTCATAAACTGTTCCTCTCAGGCTGTTTTAGAAAAGAAATTTATTACCCAAATAACACAGCGCAACAACACAAAGAGATGCAAAAAGGGCACTTTGAAACTTATAACCGGCAATTTTCATTTTACACCTGACCAATATATGATAATGTTTTCTTACGAGATGCTTCATTAAATAGAAGAATCCTGTAAATTGAAGCTCATGGATCCGCAAACTGTGAACACTGTACTGAGTCTTTTAATTTATAACCATGATTGTTGATTGATGGCAAAGAAACCGCTTAAACCTTCAAATCCCTATAAAAACGAACCTGAAAACAACATACCGCGACCGAAATTCTCGATTATGTATTATGTGGTCGTCATTGTTCTGCTCATAGGAGTGCAGCTTGCCTTTTTCTGGCAAGGCTCGACACAGGAGATACCCTACAGCACTTTCCGCAAACTTATTGCTGAAAACAAGATTGAATCGGTAAAAATAGCACCGGAAAAAATCTATATCAAACTCAAGCCAGGAGTTCAAACAGGCATTGCCGTAAAAGAACCGCCAAAGGATGGCCCTGGCATGCTCCTGCCTCAGTCAGCATCCAAACAGGATGAAATTTTTGTCAATCCGGTACGCGATGACACCCTCATCGAGCTGCTGGAAAGCAAGGGAATAAAATATCAGGGCATGGCGAGCAGTACATGGATCAGCGAACTGCTCCAGTGGATTCTCCCTTTCGGCCTGCTTATCGGTATCTACTTTTTTGTCTTCCGTCGTATGGGCGGACCGGGTTCACAATTCATGAATATCGGCAAAAACAAGGCCGCACTCTACGAAAACCTTGACGAGCACTCCCGCATCACCTTCAAGGATGTTGCTGGCCTCGACGAAGCAAAGGCTGAGGTGATGGAGGTCGTTGACTTCCTCAAAGATCCGAAAAAGTATACCACCCTTGGTGGCAAACTGCCTAAAGGTGTCCTGCTGGTAGGTCCTCCGGGTACTGGCAAAACCCTTCTTGCGAAAGCGGTTGCAGGCGAAGCGGACGTCCCGTTCTTCAGCATCAGCGGCTCGGACTTCGTAGAAATGTTTGTCGGCGTGGGAGCCGCAAGGGTACGCGACCTTTTTAAACAGGCAAAGGAAAAAGCGCCTTGTATCATCTTTATTGATGAAATTGACGCTGTTGGGCGAAGCCGCGGAAAGGGCGCCATGATGGGCGCCAATGATGAGCGGGAAAACACGCTCAACCAGTTGCTTGTTGAAATGGATGGATTTGCAACCGACAAGGGTGTCATTCTGATCGCCGCAACAAACCGCCCTGATGTGCTCGATTCAGCCCTGCTGCGACCCGGCCGTTTTGACCGCCAGATCATGGTTGATAAACCCGATCTCAAAGGACGTATCGACATTTTCAAGGTACACACCAAATCGCTCTCCCTTTCCGAAGATGTAAACCTGAAAGCGCTGGCCTCGCAGACTCCAGGGTTCGCAGGCGCGGAAATCGCCAATACAGCAAACGAAGCAGCGTTGCTCGCCTCACGCCGTAACAAGGTGAGCATTGAGATGAAAGACTTTGAAGATGCCATAGAGCGCTGTGTGGCAGGACTGGAAAAAAAGAACAAGGTCATCAATCCTCGTGAAAAGCAGATTGTCGCCTATCATGAAGCTGGCCATGCCATTGTGAGCTGGATGATGCCTGAAAACGACCCTGTTCAGAAAATCTCCATCGTTCCAAGAGGAATGAGTGCACTCGGCTATACCATGAACATACCGCTCGAAGACCGCTATCTGATGACAAAAAGCGAGTTGCTTGCCCGCATCTGCGGTCTTCTCGGCGGACGCATCGCCGAACAGATCATTTTCAGTGAAATTTCAACCGGAGCACAAAATGATCTTGAAAAGGTAACGAGCATCGCCTACAACATGGTCATGGTCTACGGAATGAGCGAGAAACTCGGCAACCTCTCCTTCTTCGAAAGCAATAATCCGTATTACGGAAGTCCCGGTATTGATAAGAAATATGGGGAAGAGACTGCCCGTCTCATTGATCGGGAAGTTATGGCTATCGTAGAAGAGTCTCGCCTGAGGGTGATGGATCTCCTGACAGTGAACCGCGAAAAACTCGAAAAGCTTGCGAGTGAATTGCTCTTGAAAGAGATGCTTCAATACCCCCAGATTGAGGAGATTCTTGGAAAACGTCCTGAAGGGCTTTTTCCTGTTCAGCCTGAAGAGGAGTTTGCTCCGGAAAATGGCACAGAAAGCTCCAGGAGTTCTGCCCTTCAGAACAACAGCGATCAGTTCAGCGACAAAGAGCAGGCCGAGCTTGAAGAGGCCGTCGCAAGACTCAGAGGGGAACGAAAAGCAGAGGAAAAGTAGCCCGGCAAGAGAAAAGAGGGAAAAGCGAAAAGGCAGGGAGTACCTGCCTTTTTGCCTCATTACTCTGGAGAGATGTGGGTCCCGAGGGATTCGAACCCCCGACCTACTGGGTGTAAACCAGCCGCTCTAACCAACTGAGCTAGGAACCCAATCGAGTGGGACTGATTATAACACTAATTCGCAGGAATTCAAAAAGAAAAAATGGATCCGATGATACTGCCAAAAGCGGTTATTTGTAAGCCTTCATGAAAAAGCATAACTTCAGGCCAATAAGTCACCAGCAACCCCTGCAACTTTTTTATTACTCATTATGAGATCATTAGCTATACTCGGATCAACCGGCTCAATCGGACTCAGTACCCTTGATGTTGTCAGGCAGCACCCTGAAAAATTCAAAATTGCCGGACTGGCCGAAGGTCACGATGTTGCATTGCTGGCGGAACAAATCAAAGAGTTCCTCCCGGCAGCGGTCTCCGTTCGGGATGCTGACTCGGTAAAAAAGTTGCAAACACTTCTTGGATCGCATAAACCGGAAATTTTTCACGGTCTCGAAGGAGCCGCAGCAATTGCTTCCGCCGAAGGAGTGGATATGGTCGTCTCTGCCATAGTCGGAGCCGCCGGTCTTTTGCCGACTGTCAGTGCAATCAAGGCTGGCAAACATATCGCCCTTGCAAACAAAGAGACGCTCGTCGTCGCAGGCAAGCTGGTCTCTGATCTGGTAAAAAAACATAACGTGCACTTACTGCCTGTTGACAGTGAACACTCAGCAATCTTCCAGTCACTTGCAGGCCACCGGGCAGAGGATGTTGAACGAATCATTTTGACCGCATCGGGCGGACCATTCCGCAACACTTCTGCTGAAGAGCTGAAAAATGTTACGCTTGAACAGGCGCTGAAACACCCGCAATGGACAATGGGGGCAAAAATCACCATTGACTCTGCAACCATGATGAACAAAGGCCTTGAAGTGATAGAGGCCCACTGGCTCTTTTCCATGCCTGCTGAAAAAATCGGGGTCGTCGTGCATCCACAAAGCATCATTCACTCCATGGTCGAATATATTGACGGCTGCGTTATCGCACAGCTTGGCTCGCCCGACATGCGTGCACCAATTGCCTATGCCCTCTCCTGGCCGGAACGCTCCGAAAGCGGCATCCACAAGCTTGATCTGCCAAAAATCGGAACGCTGACCTTTGAAGAGCCTGATATGGAGCGCTTCCCTGCACTCCGCCTTGCGTTTGAGGCGCTGAAAGCAGGCTTAACCTATCCGGCAGTGCTTAATGCCGCAAACGAGATCGCCGTAGCCGCATTCCTTGACAGAAAAATCGGATTTACCGACATCGCAGCAACGGTCGAAAAAACCATGCAGGCTCACGAAGCTTACGACCCGATCGAACTTGACGAATATCTCCAGGCCGACCGGTGGGCCCGCGAGATGGCTAAAAAATTTATTGCCTGACAGGGTAAACAAACCAGAACAAAAGGCCGCAGTACAGCTTGTACACCAGCATGATTGCAACAGCTTTTTTTATTGAAATAAAGGAACGTTATGGATTTTCTGAGCTCAGTATTCTTTTTCATTGTCGCCATCTTCATTCTCGTTACCGCACATGAACTTGGCCATTTTCTGACAGCAAAACTGTTCGGCATGAGGGTCGACAAGTTTTATATCGGATTTGACTTTTGGGAAAAGCGAATCTGGAGAAAGAAGATTGGCGAAACCGAATACGGTATTGGCGTCTTTCCTCTCGGCGGCTATGTCAAGATTGCCGGCATGGTCGATGAAAGCCTCGACACCAATTTTCAGGGCTCAGATCCCCAACCCTGGGAGTTCAGGGCCAAACCAGTCTGGCAGCGGCTGATTGTGCTTGCCGGAGGGGTCACCATGAACCTTATTCTCGCGGCAGTTATCTTTTTCGGCATAACCTTTGTGCTCGGAGAAGCCCGAACAAGTGTCAACACTCCTGCCTTCGTTGAAAAAGGATCCGTCTTTGAAACCATGGGCATGAAAACCGGCGACCGCCTGCAACTGGCAAACGGCAAAAAACTTGAAAGCTGGGAAGAGGCTCTCGATCCGGAGCTCTTCATCACCCCGTCGCTCAACTATACCATTCTTCGCGACCAGCAAAGCATCACCCTGAAGGCTCCATCAAACATCCTTTCAACTATCAACGAAACGCAGAGTCTCGGCATACGTCCAATCGTACCGCCACTCATCGACGAAGCTCTGGAAAACATGCCCGCCCAAAAAGCCGGAATACAATCCGGAGGACTCATTACGGCAATCAACGGCAAAACGGTCTCCGACTGGACGGAAGTTGTCGGGATCATCTCTGCACATGCCGCCAAACCCATCTCCATTACCTGGCACTACCTCAAACCTGTCGAAGGAGAGAAAATAACAGCGGCGCGAATCCGTACTGAAGGTAAAATATTTATCGCCACGGTCACACCCAATGAATCCGGAAAAATCGGTATTTCACTGAAACAGACGCTGGTAACAGAACGAAGAAAAGTCGGTATCACGGAATCGATGGTCAGCGGAGTGAACCAGACATGGAAAATGAGCGCCATGACCGTTCAGGGATTCGCCAAAATCTTCACGGGCAAGGAGGATTTTCGAAAATCAGTAGGCGGACCAATCAAGATTGCCAAAATAGCAAGCCAGAGCGCTGAACAGGGGCCTGTCAGCTTCCTTTTCTTTCTTGCCATGCTCTCCATCTCCCTGGCGATCATCAATATCCTGCCAGTTCCTGCCCTTGATGGCGGCCAATTCGTGCTGAATGCATTTGAAGGCATCATACGCAGGGAAATCCCTTTTGAAATCAAAATGCGCATCCAGCAGATCGGTATGGCCCTGCTGTTGTCACTTTTCGCATACATTCTCATCAACGATCTTTTCAACCCCTGAGGCTGACGCCCGGCATCAATGCTCGACAAACTGCAATCCATAAAAGAGAAACATCTTGATCTTGAACAACTGCTTTCTGACCCGAATGCGGCCGCCGATCAAGTCCGCTTCCGAAAACTCAACAAGGAGTACAGCGACCTCCGTGAAATCGTACAGGCCTACGACCTCTATGCTGCCACAAAAACAGAGCTTGATGAGTCACGCCAATTACTGAAAAGCGAAAGCGACGCAGAGATGAAAGAGCTTGTACAGGCTGAAATCAGCGAACTGCAGAAAAAGCTGCCAGAACTTGAGCAACAGCTCAAAATACTGCTCCTGCCAAAAGAAGAGGCCGATTCTCGCAACGTCATCATCGAAATCCGGGCGGGTACCGGCGGAGAAGAGGCCGCACTTTTTGCTGCTGACCTGACAAGAATGTACCAGCGGTATGCCGAACACCAGGGATGGCAGTGCGAAACACTGCACTTCAATGAAAGCTCCGTTCCTGGCGGATTCCGTGAAATTACCCTCAGTGTCAACGGCCATGATGTCTATGGCACCATGAAGTATGAAAGCGGTGTACACAGGGTACAGCGTGTCCCCGACACCGAAACACAGGGGCGTATTCATACCTCTGCGGTAAGCGTTGCCGTATTACCGGAAGCAGAGGAAGTCGATGTTGAGATCCGCCGTGAAGACCTGCGCTTCGACACCTATCGAAGCGGCGGAAAAGGGGGACAGAACGTCAACAAGGTAGAGACCGCAGTCAGAATCACCCACATGCCAACCGGCATAGTCTCTGCCTGCCAGGAGCAGCGCTCCCAGCTCCAGAACAAGGAGAGAGCCATGCAGATGCTCCGAACAAAACTGTACGACATCCAACTTGCCGAACAACAGCAGCAACGAGCCGATCTGCGCCGTTCGATGGTCACAACCGGAGACCGGAGCGCAAAAATCCGAACCTACAACTACCCGCAGTCGCGCGTAACAGACCACCGTATCGCCTTCACCAGCCACGCCCTTCCACAGATCCTGCAAGGCGACCTTCAGGATATCATCAATGCTCTCAAAATGCATGACCAGGCCGCACGTCTGCAGGCTGAGCTTGTATAAACGCTCCCTCTGCAAACAAAGCCAACCATTTGAAAAGGAGAGTTTGTCACAAATTCTCCTTATATTTTTGAAATGGATGAGAGCGTTGTGGGCATACTCGAATGAAATGAAACCTGTGGAACTACGATCATGGAAATGGATGCAACTGGAGTAAGCCGGGGAGACTGGATATTTCAAGGAGAATTTGATCAAACAACGGCCTACCTTTCGGACCAGAAAAAAATACTTGGCTTCAACCCCTTCTGTCACAGCGTTGAACTCACCAGCACTGAAAACGTCTACAAGTGGCTTTTTCGTGTTACCGATCCGCAAAGCAACCCTTTCGATATCATCTTTTTTGTTGAACAGAGTGAAGAGCTCCTGATAGAACTGCCTGAGAACGTCGAATGCTCTAACCCTGATGAGCTCTCCGAAGAGATGATCAAGCTCTACACCATCGGGAAAAAGGTGCAATGGAAGCACTACCCTGTCGCCTCCAGGATCGAGGATCCGGAAAAGTATCTTTTTGAGGGAAAAGCATTTGCCGATATGTACATGCATCCCGTTGAGGAAAACAAAACACGGGTTCAATTCGATTTAAAAATCGATGTCCGATTTATTCTTTACCCTGCCTTCCGGATCATTCCCGAAAAAATTCTTCACGCCATGACCAACGCCGGGATGTCGATGATCATGCAGACCGCGACAAACAAAATGTTTCACTCCATTACCAAAGACTTCGAAAGCATAAGGCAAGTATGAAAGGCCCTTGCCCTTGATGATCTTTCAGAAACTTCAGACTGCCTTCAGCGGAAGTGAGAGCGTAAAAACAGTTCCCTTCCCGGCGGGACATTCAACAGAGAGTGTCCCGGCATGTTTGTTGACAATAATGTCGTAGGAGATACTCAACCCAAGCCCGGTACCTTTACCAGGCTCTTTTGTCGTGAAGAACGGATCAAAAATACGGTTCTGAACTTCTTGCGGGATGCCCGGCCCATCATCAGCAACTGAACAGTATACATCAGTAGTATCACACCAGGTATGAATAGTGATTTTGCCAGGTACGCTGCGCTTTGCTGATGCTATGGCATGAGCACTGTTGACAATAAGATTGAGAAAGACCTGATTGATCTGCTCGGGATTACAGGGGACGAGTGGCAACTCCTCAAGGAGGGTTTCAATTTCAGCGCAGTTGCGGTATTCATTGCGTGCAATAGTGAGTGCATCACGGACTCCGTGGTTAATGTCAAACAGAACCCTCTCGTCGATAGCATGGCTAAACGAAAAGTTCCTCATGCTCGCAATTATCGCAGTGATTCTCTCAAAACCCCGCTGTGACTCAGTAAATATCTCCGTAATATCGCCAAAAAGGGTATCAATATACAGTTCGGCCTCCATCTGATGCATCCGCTGCAGCTCAACTGCGCTGCATTCTCCCGCCTCAAAGCTTCTGATGACACTGCGGTACTCTTTGAGCATCTCCTGAAAGTCGGAAACGGACTCCTTGAGTGTTGTAAAATTGATCTTGACAAAATTGATCGGATTATTCAGCTCATGAGCAATTCCGGCAGCAAGCATGCCTATTGAAGCAAGTTTTTCATGCAGAATCATCTGCTGATGAGTTGTTTCAAGTTTTTTGGTTCTCTCCTCAATGCGCTCCTCAAGCGTCTGGTTCAATTGCTGCAGTTTTTCCTCGGTCTGTTTGCGCGCGGTAATGTCGAGCACAATACCCCGAACACCGACTGGCTTGCCATTACGAATAATCTTTGCGGTATAGACAAGTATAGGAAAGGTCGTACCATCTTTTTTCAGTCCAGTATATTCATGGTCGGCAAAAGGAATATCTTTCATCCGACGCTCCATATTAAGCATCACCCGTCCACGCTCTTCAGGGACAAAGAGAGACATACTGTGGACTCCTTTTTGAAAATCCTCCTGGGTGTATCCGAAGGTCTCAAAGCCCTCACGGTTGGTGTAGGTAATCCAGCCCTGAAGGTCAACTTCAAAAATAGTCTGAGGCAAAAGATCAGCAAGCTCCTGAAAGCGACGTTCGCTTTCAGAAAAAGCCTCCAGCTCCTTTTTCCGCAGGGAAACATCCTGCTTGATGCTCACATAATGGGAAATAGCCCAGGTGGGATCAATAATCGGGACGATAACAGAGTTCTCCCAGTATAACTCACCATTTTTTTTCTTGTTATGAAATTCTCCCTGCCAGTTCCTGCCACTGGTGATGGTATCCCAAAGCTCCTTGTAAAAGCTATCTGACTGCTCCCCTGATTTTAATATGCTTGGCTTTTTGCCAATTACATCGGCCATGGAGTAACCCGTTGTTCTACAGAATGCATTATTGACATATTCAAAATTCCCCTCTCTGTCGGTAATGGCAATCGCTATCGGACTATTGGTGATAACCACGGAGAAAAGACTCGCCTCCTGACGACGCTGCGATTCAGTAATCGCTTTTTTAATCGTCATATCAAGCCTGATCCGATTGATCGGTTTTAGTAAATAATCAAACGCCCCGGCAGTAAAAGAGTCCGTTTCATCGCTCTCTGACTTGACCAATGTGGTCATGATCACCGGAAGATCAGGAAAATGATCATGAACATACGCAAGAATTTCCCTCCCATTTTTGCCTGGTATGTCAATGTCAAGAAACAAAACATCAATTTTGAGGCTTTTCAGGAACTCCATACAGCTCTCCCCGTTATCTGCCGTTACAGCATCATAACCCTGCTGCCTGATGAAGCGTGCTGTTGAGGTAGATAAAAGCGGACTACTCTCAACGACAAGGAGTGTTGCTTTCTTTCTGGACGGAAACATGATTGTGAGGGACGTTATGTGATTATCGCAAAACACCTGAACAGCGTCATCAGGTTCACAGAAGGATGGAGAAAACCCCTCATCGCACAAAGAGCATCTCTGCCCTTCAGATAATATGAAATATTCTTTCG
This sequence comes from Pelodictyon phaeoclathratiforme BU-1, assembly GCF_000020645.1. Classification (GTDB taxonomy): domain Bacteria; phylum Bacteroidota; class Chlorobiia; order Chlorobiales; family Chlorobiaceae; genus Chlorobium; species Chlorobium phaeoclathratiforme. The sequence continues at coordinate 77,616 of NC_011060.1, read as the reverse complement.
TATTGATGATGGTTGTTGTTTTTTTTTACATAAAGCAGCAAGAAAAACCTGCTTTATGGCAAAGCCTCTTTTCAGGCAAACCTCCACTGAAAAACGGTCATGCAAGATGGTAAAGCTTTTTTTTATATTCCGTCACAGGGTCTGCTGGCGCCATTCTTTACATCAATTGCTTTTGAAGACAAGTCCAGTCAGCGCTTTTGAAAAACAGTTTTTTACATGAACAAACAACTTTTACTGGGCGCTGAAGCCATTGCTCTCGGCGCTCTTGATGCCGGAATATCAGGCGTCTATGCCTACCCCGGAACCCCTTCGACCGAAATCACCGAATACATCCAGAAAAAAAAGGATGACCGGGAGGAAACCGTCCGCTCGGCTTGGTCTGCCAATGAAAAAACCGCCTATGAAGCCGCACTCGGCATGTCGTACGGCGGAAAACGGAGTCTGGTCTGCATGAAGCATGTCGGGCTGAACGTGGCGGCTGATGCCTTCATCAACTCGGCCATTACCGGTGTCAACGGTGGACTGGTGGTTGCTGTAGCAGACGACCCCTCCATGCACTCATCGCAAAACGAGCAGGACAGCCGGGTGTACGGCAAATTTGCTATGGTACCGCTCCTTGAACCCGCCTCACAGCAGGAGCTCTATAATGCCACACGCTATGCCTTCGACCTTTCGGAATCGGTCAAACTGCCCGTGCTGCTCCGGCTCACTACAAGGCTTGCGCATTCTCGCGCAGGAGTGGAAGCCACGGCAACTCGTGCGCAAAACCCGCTCAACGCCCTTTATGCCCCTGAACGCTTTGTATTGATGCCACAGAATGCCCGCCGTCAGTACAACAACCTCCTCGGCATCCAGGATCGGCTTGAAGAGCTGTCCGAGAACTCATCACTGAATCGCCTCCTTCCCGGCAGGGGGAGCATAGGCGTTCTTGCTTTCGGCATTGCCTTCAACTATGTGATGGAGGTGCGACAGGCATACAGCCTCGACTTTCCCATACTCAAAATCGGCCACTACCCTCTGCCGAGGAAACAGATCGAAGCGCTCTTCAACACCTGCGAGACCATCCTTGTCGCTGAAGAGGGCTACCCGGTCTATGAAGAGCTGCTGCGAGGATATTTTGGCCATCAGAACGGCAAGCAGATCAGGGGACGCCTCGACGGCACACTCCCCCGTGCAGGAGAACTCAATGCCGACAGCATCGCTCATGCGCTCGGCATGGCAAAAAAAGAGGTACTGGCCATACCGTCCATCATGGTCAACCGACCGCCCGAACTCTGCAAAGGGTGCGGACACCGCGACCTTTACGAAGCGCTCAACACCGTCATGAGCTCATGCAAGGAGCAACATGTCTTTTCCGACATCGGCTGCTACACTCTCGGCGCTCTTGCGCCATATAACGCCATTCACACCTGCGTCGATATGGGCGCATCCATTACCATGGCTAAAGGCGCAGCAGACGCCGGACTCCGACCTGCAGTGGCCGTCATAGGCGACTCAACCTTCACCCATTCCGGCATGACCGGCCTGCTCGATGCCGTCAACGACCGCACTCCCCTGACCATTATCATCGCCGATAACGATACCACAGCCATGACCGGTGGCCAGGACTCCTCGGCCAACGGATCAAGATTATTATCAATATGCATTGGGCTCGGCGTTGAAGAGGCGCATCTGCGAACCATCATCCCACTGAAATCGCATCTTGCAGAGAACATTGCCATACTCCAGGAGGAGATCAACTGGAATGGAGTATCGGTGGTGATTGCACAGCGCGAATGTATTGAAACTGCTGCAAGGAAAAAGCGAAACAAGCCAATCAACCCTTAACGAGACCATGCAGACCAACATCATTCTTGCCGGAGTCGGCGGACAGGGAATACTCACCATCGCGGCAGTGATCGACCAAGCCGCACTGCAGAGCGGCCTCACCATCCGTCAGGCAGAGGTGCACGGCATGAGCCAGCGGGGAGGAGCGGTGCAGTCGCACCTCCGTATTGCTGACCGGGAGATATACTCCGACCTTATTGCAGAAGGCACGGCCAACCTGATCCTCTCGGTAGAACCGCTCGAAGCGCTGCGCTATCTGCCCTTTCTCGCTACAAATGGCAGGGTCGTCACCTCAACAGAGCCCTTCATCAATATGGAGGGCTATCCGGCAATGGAGGAAATTATGAGGGAACTCTACCGCACAAACCAGCCCATACTGATCAACGCCCCGGAACTTGCCCGCAAGGCTGGCAGCCCAAGAACGTCGAACATGATCATGCTCGGAGCCGCCGCCCCCTTTACCGGCATCGATCAGGAAAAACTTGAAGAGGCCATCGGTCGCCTTTTTCAGGCAAAAGGGGAAGAAATTGTTGCCATGAACATCCGGGCATTCAGAAAAGGAGTGGAATTATCTCAACCTCAAGCGACTGTGTCATGATCTGGAACGAGCATTACGAGTGTATGGAGCGCGAAGAGCTCCGCAAACTGCAGGGAGCAAGGGTAAGCGCTATGGTAGAACGGGTCTACAACACCGTTCCCTTCTACCGTAAAAAACTTCAGGATGCGGGGATGGAGCCCGGCGACATCACCACCATCGATGATCTGAAAAAGCTCCCCTTCACCACCAAACAGGATCTGCGCGACAACTACCCCTTCGGCCTCTTTACGTTACCGCAGGCCGATATTGTCCGTCTCCACGCCTCAAGCGGCACAACAGGAAAGTCTACCGTCGTCGGCTACACCCACAACGATATCCAGATGTGGAGCGAAGTGGTTGCCCGTTCGCTCACCATGGCAGGAGTGGGTAAAACCGACATCATCCAGGTTGCCTACGGCTATGGGCTCTTTACCGGCGGGCTTGGCCTGCACTACGGCGCTGAAAAAGTGGGAGCCTCCGTCATACCCATCTCCGGTGGCAATACAAAAAAACAGCTTCAGCTCATGGAGGACTTCGGCTCCACCGTGATTGCCTGCACCCCCTCATACGCCGCCTACCTTGGCGAAGCTCTTGTTGAAGAGAAGATCGACCGGCGCAACCTCAAGCTTAAGGCCGGCGTTTTCGGCGCAGAACCCTGGACGGAGGAGATGCGTACGCAGATTGAGCAATTACTCGGCATCAAGGCATACGACATTTACGGCCTCAGCGAAATCATCGGGCCTGGCGTCTCGATGGAGTGCCATTGCCAGAAAGGGATGCATATCTTTGAAGATCACTTTATTCCGGAAATCATCAACCCCGAAACCGGCGTTGTGCTGCCCTACGGAGAGCTGGGCGAACTGGTCTTTACGCCGGCCACCAAGGAGGCAATGCCACTGATCCGCTACCGCACGCGCGATTTGACCCGCCTCCATGCCGACAAATGCGAATGCGGTCGAACACTGGTACGAATGGAAAAATGCGTAGGCCGTTCAGACGACATGCTCATTATACGCGGCGTCAATGTCTTCCCCTCGCAGGTAGAATCAGTACTGCTTGAAATGAGCGAAACCAAACCGCACTACCTGCTGGTTGTCGATCGAGAAAACAACCTCGACATTCTTGAAATCCAGGTCGAGATTGAAGAACAGTTCTTCTCGGATGAAATAAAGGAACTTGAAGGGCTCCGCCAACGCATCAAGGCCAATATTGCAAGCGTCCTTGGCATCAGCGCAACCATAAGACTGGTTGAACCCGGCACCATCGAGCGCAGCATGGGCAAGGCACAGCGGGTTGTGGACAAACGAAAACTCAAATAGAAGAGCTCAGCCGGTCAGGTTGCACGGGCCGATGAGTCAACCGGCTGCATCGCAACAACAACCTGACCATGCTCATCGGTTTTCATAATGGGGTATGCACTTGTCGTGATGAAGTCCTCCTTGTTGACACGAACTTCACCGCTCAGGGAGAGGTGTGCCCAGAGCGTTATCGCAGCTTTTGGCGAAATCTGCTCCGGCAGCTCAACTGTTCCGATAATGAACGCTCTGTTCGCAAGCTGATCTGCATGGTACAGCGTTACCGCAAGGGTGACGGATGGCGCATCGATCAGTGACGTATCACGGATTTCTATACGGAGAGAAGCCGCTGAAGGAAGAATCAGAGGCTCAGGAAACGAGATACGGTATGAAACAATCATGCTCTTTCCTCATAATGGTGAAGTGATTGACCTCAGGACATCGGCGATCTCTTATTGGTTCTCCCTGACAACCCAACAGTGCCTGTTTGACTGGAAAGGATCCTTATAACTGAAATTTGCAGCCTTGCAACCACCCCGGCAATCAGCGAGCCAACGGCAATCATGACAGTATCCCTTGATATCACCAATCTCAATACTGCGAAAATAGTTAAGAAAGCGGGAATTTCTCCAGACCTCCATGAATGAACGGTTTCTCACTGAGTGAGTGACCACTCCTTCAAAATAATGGCACGGAAGAACAGCACCTGACGGAGTAACGGTACAATAGTGAGTAGCTCCACCACATTCACTTGCTCTTGACCGATCAAGTGATGCGCCTGAAGGAGCTGAAAAAGTGAGCTCAAATTCAACCGGAAGAATGGTAAACGACCAGAGATCCCGTTGTGCGACAAGCTCTTCCGATACTTTTTTTACCTGCAGCGGATCAAGCTCAAGATCACGGTTCTGTTGTCCCCGACCGGAAGGGATAAAGGGAATCAGGCGGAAATAAGGAATTCCGGAACGTTCCACCAATTTCAGCAACTCCGGTATATCATCGACATTATTTTTTGTCAAAACGGTTCCGACGGTAAGGTTAACACCCTCGGAAAGCGTATTGCGAATTCCTTCCATGACATCAGCAAACGCCTCTTTACGCCCGCGAACCGCTCCGTAAATCTCCGCAGTCGATCCGTCCAGACTGATCTGCACATCAAAACCGAGAGCTTTGCATCTTCGAGCCACATCCCTCGTCATCAAGGTACCGTTTGTTGCCATACTGATCGTGAGATTTCTCTGTTTTGCGGCTGCGGCCAGTTCGAATAAATCTTCTCTGAGCAGTGGCTCTCCCCCACTGAAAGTGATCTCCTGTACTCCGATGGCCGCCCATTCATCAATCAACTCCAGACAGCGCCGAGTTGAAAGATCATGAGTCACACTCTCTCCTGCGGAAACAACACAGTGCAGGCACTGAAGATTACAGCGAGAGGTAACCTCCCAGAATATCGTTTGGGGCGGAGGTGCGTTGAACCAGCGCATGGGTTTTTCTTTGATCCATACCAGCCCTTTGGCTGCGAGATTATTGATAAGTTTTTCAGATTTTACATGCATCAGGGCATGATCCAGATCATAACGAGCCTGCAGTTTTCCAACAATATCCTGGAGAGAGCGACTGCCGTTACACAACCTGAGGATTGCTGCTGCATCGCGATTGACCTTGCATTCCCCGTATGGCGAAGAGAGCATGAACTGACCATCTTCCTGCTGGCAGAGAGAAAACGGGAAATAGGGATAACTCATATATGTATTATGAATAACGGCAGCACCAGCCAAAGCTGATGCTGCCGTAGTTGTTAACCGTGACTTATCAATTTACTCTGAACATTCCGGATCAAAATTTCCGGAACTCCCGACTGATTCATCAGTCATGGAATTATCGCAACAATCTCCCGGATCCGGGTACTCGGAAGCTGTCCAGTCACTGTTTTCATCAGCATAGGGATCTGTTCCTGAATAATTCGTCTGGACTGTCGGCGGTTGATAGCCATTAAAATTAATGTTGATGACAATCTGGGGGATCTGGTTCATACCACCCTGCCCGGTACCGGTTGATGGATCAAGGGAATAACCTTTTCGGCGTATCTCTTCCCCCGGAAAAGGTTTAACCAAAGGAGCCGCCCCGCAGTAGATTTTCGGAGCCGGAGGACATTTAAGGAGCGGTGATGGCAGACATACAATTTTTGGTGCCGGAGCACAATTGGGGCCAGCAGCACACTGCAGCGGGGATGGCGGACACAATTTTGGCGCCGCAGGACATTGTATAAGGGGTGCTGGAGAGCATACCTTCGGTGCCGCAGGACATTGGATAATTGGCGACGAAGGACATATTTTCGGTGCCGCAGGACAAACAACTAACGGACAAAGAGTGTTTGCCGCTGCTATGTCACCAGGGCTGAGCCCTGTTCTCTGGCCAATCGACGCTGACGGATCAGTGGGGGTAATCGTATCGGAACCATCTATTGAAAAGGCATCGCGAGAGTAGTGCATGATTGAGCCATACTCGTAGGCGCCAACATCATCGCCATCGGCTATCTGCTGATTGAAATTGTGCTCATATCCCGGCATGATTTTGTCCCAGTGAATCGTGACAAAGGCATTCCGGTCTTCACGGCTGTGTTCATGCCAAAAGCCGATCGTATGACCAATTTCATGGATTGCATTACCTTTTGAGCAACCTGATGCAAGAGAGATAAATTGCTGTCCACCCTGCCGACCAACATAGGAGCTGCACCCCGAGCCAGACCTGAAGGTTACCCAGTCTGGATAACTTGCCGCATTTGCTGCAGTTCGCAGTACAAATCGAAAGCGGGTATTCGCCTCCCAGTGAGCGATGGCATCAGTGACACGCGCCTGATTTGGAAGAGCCGGATCAATGGTATAGGGCACTTTGCAATTGGGCCACCGGTACTGATTACCGGTAATAATAATTCCTCGTGCAATAACCCCCTGCATCTCCTGTTTACGAATTTCAGTATCACGATCGACATCGGCAACTTTTCCGAGAACAATATCGCCTTCGAACATGGCCATGCCATCAACTTCGGTATACTGAAGCGATTTATAACTGAACGTATTACCATTAATAATCGCCGTACGAACCCTGCCGGAAGGGCACAACTCACCGTACTCCTTTGGATTTCCATCTTTTTTTGCTGCCATTTTTTTCTCCTTTTTTATAATGTTAAATGACGATTAACATGAGAACTATGCTTTATAAAAAAAGTCTGTATCCGGATTGCAGAGTAAAGGCGCCTGTGCGGCCACCCTATTACCAAAACCGTCAGAGAGTGCAGGGATAATTAAGAGTGATCGGCAAAATCGTTAAACAAAGCCCAAAGCCACACCGCTATGAAAAGAGAGGGAAGTATACACGCATTATACAATATATTCCACATCAATAAAAGAGGAAACCAGCTCGAACAGCGCAAAACGAGCTTCGATCAACAGCAAACTTGTGAAAAAGGGTTTATGCCCGGCTTTTTTTATTTCCGAGTGCAGGCTTTTTTGTATGTTCCTGCATTCTCTTTTGTTTCAGGTTTTTAACTTGTTTTGACGAGTTCTTGTCATGATGAGGTAAACAGGTGGTAGAAGCTTTCATCCTGTAATTTTTGTGGCACAGATGCCATAACTTATTATAAAAAAGGGTACTGCTATGATTATCAAGCAATTGTCGGTGTTTCTCGAAAACAGGACTGGGCGGCTCACCGAACTGACCGGTATTCTTGCCGAAAACGATATCAATATTTCGGCATTCAGCATTGCCGATTCGTCCGACTACGGCATTCTGCGCATGATTGTCGGACGTCCCGAGGCGGCGGCTGAGGTGCTGCGCAAAGCGGGATTTGCTGTCAAAGTGACCGAGGTTGTCGGGATGATTATTCCCCACAAACCAGGCGGCCTGCACAAGGCGCTGCAGATCATTTCGGATAACAACGTCGCGATTGATTACATGTACGCCTTCGCTTCCGGGAATTGCAAGGCAACGGTCATCATCAGGGCGGAATCACTGGAAAAAATTATCGCTGTCCTGCAGGAGCATAAAATGGAACTGCTGCAGGAAGGGGATGTCTATCAGGTTTAAAGGGAGAAAATGCCAAGGTTTTCAAAAGCTGTATCATCGCTTCGTTCTTCGGAAATCAGGGATCTCATGACCCTTGCGTCGAGGCCCGACATCATCTCTTTTGCGGGGGGAATGCCCGGCAATGAGCTTTTTCCCGTGGAAGCAGTTGAAGAGCTTTTCCGTGGGCTCGACCTGAAAAAGAAGCAGGCGGCATTTCAGTATGGCCCGACACCCGGTCTTCCCTCACTTCTTGAGTCACTCGGCGGCTTCCTTGAAAAAAAGGGGTTACCGGTTAAAGAGAACCGGCTGCTTATCACCACCGGCTCCCAGCAGGGGCTCAACCTGCTGGCCAAAGCCTTTATTGATCCGGGGGAGCCTGTGCTTGTCGAAAATCCCTGCTTTATCGGGGCGCTTTCGGCATTCCGAGCCAGTGAGGCGGAGCTGAGAGGGGTCGCGGTTGATCGCGACGGTATTTCAATGGAGGCGCTGCAGCAGGAACTCGACCGGAAAGAGAGGGCAAAATTTCTCTATATCACCCCCTATTTCCATAATCCGGCAGGGCTGCTCTACACTGCTGAACGCAAGGCGCAGCTCATCAATGCGCTTCAAGGCCAGCATATTCCGCTCATTGAAGATGATGCATACGGTGACCTCTATTTTTATGAAGAGGATCGCCCGCGCCTAAAGCCGATCAAGGCAATCAATCCGGCAGGGATCAACGTCTGCTATACCGGCTCTTTCTCGAAAATTCTCGGCCCCGGTTTACGGCTTGGCTGGATGCTCGCGCCCGATGAAATTTATCAGAAATGCGAGCTTATCAAGCAGTCTGCCGATGCCTGCTCACCAAGCTTCACCCAGGTTCTGGCCGATGCTTTCATACGTTCAGGTCAAATCTACACCTATATTGCGGGAGTACGGCAGGAGTACAAGAGAAGGGCGGAGGCCATGGTGGCCGCTCTCAGGGAGCATATGCCTGATTATGTGCAGTGGAACGAACCTCGTGGAGGCTTCTACATCTGGCTCACGCTGCCGGATGAGGCTGATGCAACCCGAATCATGATGGAAGCCGTCGAAGGTGGCGCGGTCTTTGTGGCCGGAAAAACATTTGATCCTGAAGGGAAGCGCAACAACTCCCTGCGCCTCTCCTACTGCAACAACAGCCCGGAGCAGATCGCCGAGGGCATTCCGATTGTGGCGGCAGCCATCCGGAAGTTCTGTGGATAAACGATTCTCGGATAAAGCTGCAACACTCCCCGCAGCCTACTGGTATCGTTTACGGATAGCGAGCTTGTCAATACGGGAGTAGAGCGTTTTCGGATGCATGGCAAGCTTTTCTGCAGCGCCACCCTCACCGCTCACCCGGCCGTTTGAGTGGTCGAGAGCATCCAGAATCAACTCCCGCTCCATCATGGCTACATCCGATTCAAAATCGCGCATGGTTTTCTGTCGCAGAGAGTGCTGCGCATCCTGAACGGAGGGCAACGATGAGAGGAGTGCTGAAAAATCCAGCGACGCCCCTTCAGAAACAATAACCGCCTGCTCGATCAGGTGGGCAAGCTCGCGGATATTGCCCTTCCATTCCCGAGCGACCAGACGCTGCATATCGCTCTCCCTGAAGGTGCGAAGCGGCCTGGCGAACTCCCTTGAAAATTTGGCGGCAAAATGGGCGGCAAGCATGGCAATATCCTCCCGGCGTTCAGAGAGTGACGGAATAAAAAGGGGAAAGACGTTGAGCCGAAAAAAGAGATCTTCACGGAAGCGCCCTTCGGCAACCTCACGCGCGAGATCACGGTTGGTGGCCGCAATAACACGCACATCAACCTTGATCACCTGCCGTCCGCCAAGCCGCTCAAGCTCACGCTCCTGAAGCACGCGAAGCAGCTTTGCCTGCAGCTCCAGAGGGAGTTCACCAATTTCATCCAGAAAAATCGTCCCCCCCTCGGCCAGCTCAAACTTGCCGATCCGGCGTTCTGTGGCGCCGGTAAAACTCCCTTTTTCGTGACCGAAAAGCTCCGATTCGATGAGCGGCCCAGGCAAAGTCGCACAGTTAACCTTGATTAACGCACGCTTGCTGCGGGCTGAAAGATTGTGCAGGGCTCGGGCAAAAAGCTCCTTGCCGGTGCCGGTTTCACCCTGAATCAGCACTGTGGCATCGGTAGGAGCAACCTGGCTCACCCGGCGCAATACCGCAGAAAGGGAGGCGCTGTTACCGATGATCTCCTCAAAGTTATGCGCTGCCTTGATCTCCTCAATGAGGCAGGTGCGCTCGCCCTCCAGCTTGCGGCGCAGCTCATCAATCTCCTCAAAGGCGAGATAGTTCTGCAAGGCCAAAGAGAGCTGGGGCACGATCAGGTTGACGGTTGCCTGGTCATGCTCTTCGAACGAGCGGGAGGTGTCGGAGATAATCAGTCCGGCACGACTTCCCGGTGTATCCCAGAGCGGAACCGTAAGCAGGGAGCAGATACCGTATTTTTCTTTGACGAGAGCGAGAATCCGGTACTGCCGGGAAAGCCGGAGAAACGCATCACCACAAAAACAGCCTGAATTGGAAATCAGGGAAAAACTTTCCTTTGCTATCGCCTCAATATCATCAACATCAAGTACCTCAATCGCAGAGACCGGCACAAAACCCCCGCTCTGATCACGCATGAAATTATCAAAGATGCGGTAGTTTCCATCTTCGCCCATGACGCGAATGCCAAGGAAAGTGCAGGGCACAAGCTTGTCGATCTGCTCGCAAACGGCCAACAGCATCCGGTTTCTATCCTTGATGGTCAGCAGAACATTGTTGACGGCAAGTTGCATAGCGGTTTGCGCTTCACGCTGCCGGAGCTCCTCATAGGCAAGGGCGTTGCTGACCGCAACGGCGATCGGTGATGAAAGTGTGGCAAGCAGCTCTTTTTCACTCTCTGACCATCTTTTTTCATCCTTTGAAACAAAACAGAGAAAGCCGATACCCTTTCCCCCGGTACGCAGTGGCGAAAGCACCACCTGCCGCATGCCGAGGTCAAAGAGGATCTGCGGAAGCGGCATATCCGCAGGATAGAGCTCCAGAGCTTCCTCGATACCGATAACTGAAACGGAGAGATCACCAAGATGCGGCTCAATCCAGGAGCCTGCAATCAGCCTCTTGTTACGATCAATGGTTTCAGGAAGCTGAAAGCGGAGCATTTCAAAAAAGAGATTACTGTACCGGCACTCTTTGTCAAAGGTGAGAATGGCGGCGGAATCAAACTCGAAGACAAGGCGAAGCTTGTCGATGACCGTTCGAAAAAGATCCTGGGGATCACGGATGGAGCCGACGGCATCGCTGATGTACTGCATCAGCATGCTGGCCTCATGGACGGATGAGTTGCTCATGGCACAACAAAAAGGAAATTGATATTCCTGAAATTTAAGAAAACATGATACAGAATATTCTGATTATTTAAGAATTTCGTAAGAAGTGGGAGGAAAACGACACCCGCCAAAGCACCAAACCCACTGATTATCACCTCATCTGAACGATCTGGCACATAAATTGCTTTATAAAGTAGCACAGGAAATAACGGAACAAACAAAAGCTTTATGATAACGAAGAGTATACTGATCAGAACCGCCGGTATCGCTGCAACAGCGCTGATGCTTGCATGGCCAAGGCCTGCAACAGCCGACAGCGCACCGGCAGAAGCGCCCCTCACCCTTGATCGTGCCATTCATCTTGTCCGTGAAAACAACCCGGCGCTAAAAGCCGCAGCGGAAGAGATTACCGCAGCAGATGCCCGCATCACCCAAAGCAGAAGCGCATATTTCCCTCAGGTAAGCGCCAGCGCCGGATACACCTGGCTCGACACCGTATCAAAAATAAGTTTCGGCAGCAGCGGAGAGATTCAATTCATGCCGAACGACAACTACGACGCCAAAGTAACGGCCAAGGCAACCCTGCTCGATTTCGGAAAAAGAGGCGCCAATGTTGATCTGGCAATGAGCGGGAAAAAAACAGCGGAACAGTCGCTGGAACTTGCCCGCAGGGAGCTCTCGTATCAAACTGTGCAGCTCTTTTACGGTATTCTGTTTCTTCAGGAAAGTTTGCGGGTTGAAGAGAAAGAGATTGCTGCACTCAGCAAGGCTCTCGACTATACGACAAAGCGTTACCAGGCAGGATCGGCCACCCGCTTCGATGTTCTCTCCACCGAAGTACGTATTGCGGCTGCCCGAAACAGAACCCTTGATCTCCAGCATGAGCTTCTTCGCAGCCAGTTAACCCTGCGGCGCCTGACCGGCATAGCGGCAAACGCTCCCCTGATGCTTCAGGGATCATTTGCTCTGACCCCGAACGTTCCGGTAAGCTCCGGACTTGTCGCACAGGCTCTGGAGCAGCGTCTTGAACTGCAACTCTCCAGAGAAAATGAAGCTGCAGCAAAACTGCATCGCTCCCTTGCCATGAAACAGGGAGTACCCGTTGTTACCGGAAGCATCTCATACGGCATCACGAACGGCTACCAGCCTGATATCAATGAGATGCGCAATAATGTTGCCGCTGGCATCCACCTTGAAATCCCGCTTTTTACTGGCTTCCGTACCAGCGCAGAGCGCCAGGAGAGCGCCGCCCGGATGCGGGCTGCCACCCAGCGGAGAATCGATACCGAACAGCAGGTAAAAACTGATGTCGAGGAAACCATCCACGCTCTTCAGACAGCTTCGGAAAAAATAACAACAACCGGAGTACAGGTACAGCAGGCTGAACTTGCAGCACGTCACGTCAGGGCCCGCTATGAAAACGGCATGGCCACAGCGCTCGACCTGCTCGATACGGAAGCTGCCCTCTCGCAGGCCGAACTTGCCCGTCTGCAGGCCGCTTACGCTTATGTGATCAACAACTATACGCTGAAACGGACAACCGGGGAGGTTTTCTGGTAAAATGGAGAAGCCACGAAAAAAAATTATCTGCGCAGTCGATTTTTCTGCCTCCTCTGATGCCGTCGTACATTATGCAGCCTCGATGCACTGTTGTGACGCAGAACTCATTGTCCTCTCTGTTGTGCCAAGAGGAGAGCGTGAAAACGGAATGCTCAGAAAGCAACTGCATGAATTTTCGCGATACAGTGACATCCTCTCCGAAAACAAAGCCCTTGCGCTCTTTACGGTAGAGCACGGCGAACCCGCCGCAGCCATTCTCAACTACGCAAAAGAGCACCATGCGGATATGATTATCCTCGGTTCCCACGGAACCACAGCCATTGCCCGTCTTCTGGTAGGAAGCACTGCTGAAGCCGTTTTGCGCCATGCTGCATGTCCCGTCGTCATTCTGAAAACACCTAATAACAACAAAAAAGACCATGGAACAACCTGAATCAAACACAATGGCTGAAAAAAATCCATCCGGAAAAGAGAGTGCGAAAGCGAAAAGCCCTTTGCGCATGGTCATTATCGGCCTGCTTGTCGCCCTCTCCCTGATCTGGGGTGGAAGCAAGCTCTACCACTCCTTCCTCTACGTTGAAACCGACAATGCCCAGATCGTTGGAGATATCTATCCGGTTATTTCACGCGTTCCCGGAAGAGTTGATGCGGTACTGGCAAGCGATAACGAGGAGGTCAAACAGGGCGACACCCTGATACGGCTTGAAGCTGCCGATTATGAGGTTCGCCGCGACATTGCCGCAGCCGCCTTGCTGAGTGCACAAGCCTCCGTTGCGGCCTCAGCCGATCAGGCAAATGCTGCACAAGCGGGAGCCAATGCGGCAGGAGCAACAAGCAGAAAGCTGCAGGCTGACCTGCGCCGCAACGAAAATCTCCGTCAGCAGGATGTCATTTCACAGGCAGAGTTCGATGCTGTAAAGGCCGGTGCACAGGCCTCCTCTGCACAATATGCTGCTGCCGGAAACCAGTACCAGGCATCGCTTGCCTTGGTGCCCCTGCAAAAAGCTGAGGTAAAAAAACGCGAAGCCGAGTTGCGCCAGGCTGAGCTTCAATTATCGTACACCACCATTACCGCTCCTGCCTCCGGTCACGTTGCAAAAAAAAGTGTCCAGCCGGGGCAATACGTAGCCCCCGGCCAGCAGCTTATCGCTCTTGTAGGAAGCAACGATCTCTGGATTGTAGCCAATTTCAAGGAGACCCAGCTCGACAAAATAGCTCCCGGACTGCCGGTCACCATCAAGGTTGACGCATACCCCGGCAAAGAGTTCAAGGGAAAGGTGGAGTCGCTCTCTTCAGGCACCGGCGCACAATTCGCACTGCTGCCCCCCGATAACGCAAGCGGAAACTTTGTGAAGGTCACCCAGCGTATTCCGGTAAAAATCATCTTGACCGAAAAGCCCGACAAAAGCCGCCCACTCTCCGCCGGCATGAACGTTGTAGTCGAGATAAAGGTCAAATAAATTTATAGCTCTCATAGACGCATGGCTCGACCAGAACAACAGAAAGGCACATCGGTAGCGGCAATGCTGCCGAACACAGCCCAGACCTACGACACCGGACTGCGCAAAATCATCATAACCCTGACGGTTATCGTTTCAGCCATGCTGGAGCTGATCGACACCACCATTGTCAACGTCGCCATCACGCAGATCAGCGGAAACCTTGGCGCAAGCATCGAGGATGTCTCATGGGTGGTCACCAGCTATGCCATCGCCAACGTCATTGTCATTCCCCTCTCCGGGTTTCTCGGCAATCTGCTTGGGCGACGGAACTACTATATCGGCTCCATCCTGCTCTTTACCCTTGCATCGCTCTTTTGCGGCCTGGCAACCGACATCTGGGCACTGGTCTTCTTCCGCTTCATTCAGGGACTCGGCGGCGGTGCGCTTCTGCCAACCTCACAGGCCATCCTCTACGAAACCTACCGCCCTGAAGAGCGGGGCAAGGCAACCGGCATCTTCTCCATGGGGCTCGTGCTCGGGCCCACCATCGGCCCGCTGCTTGGAGGCTATCTGGTTGACTACCTTTCGTGGGAATGGTGCTTTTTCGTCAACATTCCGGTCGGGCTTCTTGCCGCATGGTCATCCTTCACCTATCTCAGAGAACCAAAGGGACGCCATGCCGTGACAACAATCGACTGGACGGGCATCGGACTTCTCGCCGTCGGTATCGGCTCACTGCAATTCATCCTTGAACGAGGTCAATCGAAAGACTGGTTTGACACACCCTATATCACCATTTTCACCTTCATTGCTGTGGCAGCCCTCCTTGCATTTGTCTTCTGGGAACTGCACACCAAAGAGCCCGCCGTCGATCTGCGCGTCCTGGCCCGGAGCAAAAACCTCGCCATTGCGGCAGTGCTCACCTTTATTGTCGGTTACGGCCTCTATGGCTCACTCTTCGTCTTTCCAGTCTTTGTGCAGCGACTGCTCGGCTTTACCGCACTGCTGACCGGGGAGGTACTCTTTCCAAGCGCCATGGTCACCGGCATTATCTCCCTCCCCCTCGGCATCGCCCTGCAACGGGGGGTTTCACCAAAATTACTCATGGCCGTTGGCATGAGCGCCTTTATTTTCTTCTGCTTTGAACTCAGCCAGCAGACCATGCAGTCCGGCTCATCCAACTTCTTCTGGATACTGCTTGTGCGCGGTGTGGCGCTCGGATTCATCTTCATTCCCGTCACCATGCTTGCCGTATCAGGGCTGCACGGCAAAGATATCGGGCAGGCCACCGGACTCAACAACATGGTGCGCCAGCTCGGCGGATCATTCGGCATCGCCCTCACCAACACCTACATCACCAACCGCATGGCAACACACAGGGTGGAGCTGCTCAGCCACCTCTCTCCCTACGACCCGGCAGCCGCAGAAAGGATCAACCTGCTGCAACAGGCCGCCACAATCCGGGGCGGGCTATCACCAGCCGGAGCAGAAACCGTCGCACTCAAAGCGCTTGAAGGAACCCTCACAGCCCAGAGCTACCACCTTGCCTACATGGACGCCTTCATGCTGATAGCATTCCTCTTTACGGTTTGCCTGCCGCTGCTGCTCCTGATCAGGATACAGAAAAAGGAGCCTGTAGATCTGTCGTCGGCACATTGACCATTATCGTATAAGTCGCCAAAAGCACACCTGCAAGGGGTGTTTTTGTGCTATACAGCTTTTATCCGCTGAAAATAAAGAGGTTACCGTTAATCAGAACTGTGCGTTCAGGTCTGTATAATCACATATCACATGTAGCGTCCACGATCAGATTACATCCCGCTTTCTTGTAACACAAGATTGTTGAAAACAGGCGCTTTAGGGAGTAGTTATCGGATAGTTATCGCGCTATTTTTTTTGATGGCCTTCCATTATTTCGCTATACTTTCATCAGGCTGTTGTTGGTTACAAGACAAGCGATGAGAAAAAATGAGATGATTGCTCATTCGCACACGGTTTTAATGTCGGCTGTAGTGCTTCAACCATTACAACACGGTACGAAATTACTGGAATTATTTCAGGCAGCGTTGCATGTTCGCCTCTATAGCAACAGTATCAAAAATGAAAAATAGTTGGTAAAACTGATGCTATTTTAGCGTTCAAGTGCCATTCGATTTATTCACGAACAAGCTCTAAGAGATTTACGCAAATTATGTGAAAGCGGTTGGCAGCGTTCTGAGTAGTTTTTGACTGACGTATTATATAGGTTTCATCTCAAAAATCTGCGGTTTAGGTGTTTCAGGAGCACCGCCCTTCAAGGAGTCAGCACCATGATCAGACCGAAGTTGGCCGAATTCAAGTTGATGTTCCTCATGATGGCTGTGTTCACTACTGTGGCCATCGGGTTCTGGCAGGCGTTCGATCAGCCCTTCTATCTTATCAACTTCGCGATAATCGGGCTTTCGATCTCGCTCGGGATGGGTCTCTGGCCTCTGCTCCCCAGAGACAAGAAGCCTTGGGCGCGAAGGTTGTCACAGGTCTTGGTGGGCGGATACCTCTTCTTCGGGCTGGGCTGCGGGCTGATCTACTTGAGCTTCGGCGTCATCGTGCCGGAGAATATGGAGATCGAGGGTTTCTGGTTCATGGTCTTCGCTGGTGTTTTCCAAGCCGCTGCTATCCATTACTTCGTAGCCAAGATCGTCGGACCCATCTTCTTCAACAGAGGCTGGTGCGGGTGGGCATGCTGGACAGCCGCCGTACTCGACCTCCTGCCTTGGAAGATGTCCCCCGGACGGGTTCCGGGACGCTGGGGACACCTGCGCTATCTCCACTTTGCACTTGCTCTCGGACTCGTCGCGAGTCTGGTGTTCATCTTCGGCTACACCGTCGAGAGCCAGCACGGAATCGTGATCTACAAAGAGGCGATCCAGACCGATACACCACAGTACACCAGCATGTTCATGATTCCGGAGATGTGGTGGTTCCTTATCGGCAATCTACTCTACTTTGGCTCGGGAATCGTGCTCGCGGTCGTCTTGAAGGACAACCGTGCATTCTGCAAGTACGTCTGTCCTATCGTCGGGTTCCTCAAGCCGTCAGCGAGTGTTTCGATGACACGAATCGCACCGAAGAACGACAGGTGCACCCGCTGTACCAAGTGTACGGTCAACTGCCCGATGGACATCGACGTCATGCGCTACGTGCAGGAGGGCAAGCCAGTCTTGTCGACAGAGTGCGTGCTCTGTCTGACGTGCACGAGCGTGTGTCCAGAAGAGGTGCTGGGCACGAAGATGGGCCCGAGCCTCTCCTCCTCCGACTACCTTCGCGTAATAAAGCCAGCCTCGAAAAGGTCTGCCCAACAGGCGCATCAACCTGACAGCCAGACTGCAGTCTGACAAGGAAAGGCGTGCGCCGCAGGTTATGCGCAGCACTTTACCACATGCAAAAACAAGTTGTGTGCCATTGCCAAACTGCACACATTGTGATAAATCGAAATGAAAAGCATCAATTGGAACACGGCAAAGAGCGTGGCAACCAAAAGGTATCCCTTGGACAACGAATCATGGTCATTAGTGTGAGCAATCAACTACCCCGCAGCAGAGCTACGGGGTATGAGTTTATGTTTAAGAATTCTATCACGAAGCAGAGCTTCGAGGAATAAGTCCTATAGTGATTCAATGTTTCAACAAGATTGGTTGAAACGACCCTCGTGAACAAGGGATATCTTGACCGCAGCACTCTGTTTAATTGATATGCGCAAAAATGCACTGTAGGCCAGCAATACCGTACCTGTGTCATCAACAAGCACGTAGGCGCATGGTTATTCATAGCATGAAATTCGAGGGCTTTGGGCATCATGAAAAAATATGTAAATTTTATCGTTAAGTAATGCCATGCCAGAAAATGGAGGTACACCTTCGCCAGTATATATTCAGTCAGGCCCATGGTCTCAATTTCAAATGAGTAGACAAACAACTGCCTGTTTATTCATTACGCATCAGCTTTTTCCATATCAACCTGCAAAAACATCGCTGAACCGCTGGGGTAACAATGAATACCAATACTGTTTCTGTGTTTGATCTGAGTCCACCAGAGAAGCTTCAACTGGTAGAAGACCTTTGGGATGATCTGGCGATGACCCCATCAGAGGTTCCTGTATATGAATGGCAAAAGAAGGAGTTGGCTCGACGAAAAGCTAATTTGGCGAACAACCCGGCTTCGGGACTTTCTTGGGCCGAGGTAAAACTCAGGGCACGAAGCCGTTATGTCCGCTGAACTCATCATCGCACCGGAAGCACAACAGGATGTCGATGAAATACATCCCGGGATCCAAAGAAGTGGCAAAGCCGCTTGAAGTGACGGATCAATAAATGAGCGTATTCTGCCAGAAAACGTCACTTCCCGCAGCATTTCTTGAACTTCTTTCCACTGCCGCAGGGGCATGGATCATTGCGTCCGATTCGCCCGGCTCCTGCCATCCCCCTGGCACTGATAATTTCACCGAGTCGGAAGGGGCGCCAGAACTCATTGAGTGCCAGCACACAATCAGGCACATTCTCCCAAATCTCCCGAAACTTCTTAGTAGGCAGCGGAACTGCATCGTGGGGCCTTATGCCGAGCATAGCAATCGCAGATAGCAGTACTGAGGCGGCTTCATCCGAAAGGAGCGGTTCCCAGTCAGCTTCGTTGTAACTGACGCCGATCATAAATCCCATCGCCCAGAGCTTGATCAGCGAGTCCCTGACTACCTCACTTTCATACGAATACGTATCTGGCAGTGGCTCATAATAATCCGGATACTTCGACAACAACTCGACAATGCTGTTCATCAACTTCATCAGCAATTCTACGATGCGCTGCGCCTGTTCCTGACTCTCAAATTCCGGTTCTTCTCCTCCTCCACTCATATCCCAAACCAAAGGCAACCATGCACTGGGGAGAACGGTTACCGGCCCAATAACCAATGCTGTAAAAAATCCATCAAGTGTGTCAAGCGACATTGCCCCTCCAGGGAGGGCATCCGACATGAGAAAATTTTGAAGCTCATCAAGTTCACTATCGGATATTTGAATCGAGCCGTTATCTGAAAGTTGGTTCTGTGTCATCATCGTGTTGGGTTGATTACTCTGTAATTTTATGTCGTCCGATCATTCATTCATATACTTGCTCACCCACTACTGATCCGTCCTGTTCCTGACGGCATCTCTCCTCATCATTCATCTATCTCAACTGCCCGATACGCTTGCTCTGGGTCATTGGGAACATCGGGACGGATCATTGAGATCCGCCCATCAAGCAAAAGCGGACGAAGATAGCTCTGACGAACCGTTTCAGGAGTGCGTACAAGCAGAATTGCCAGTTCCTCAACTCGAAAAATTCGCGTATACGATTTGCTGTCGAGGAGAATACAATGTCAACCACTATTTAGAGGCGTTCATCACGGTTGTCCAAACCCGACTTCCCCCTGAAGTACCTTAGTAAATAATTTAAGGCTTGTTATACAGCAAAGATATTAACATATGCCGATAGACCCAATATTACAAAATAGAGGTATACTTCTCACAATTTCCTGTATCATGAAAATTCAAAGTAAAGCACAACAGGACAGCTCAACTATCCCGATTTAACTGGCAATAGTGTCATGTCACCTTTGTTTTCGAACAACTCACTGCACTGCAATTTTTCAGGCAGTTATGATGCATCTTTACCCCTAAAAAGGCCTTAAGCCCAAAACAAATTTATCACTTTATAGTTGGATATTTTATTATTTATGTTGATATTTTCACTTTATAGTATAAAAAATTAACCTTAAGTATTATGATTTTTCAAGCGAATTCTTTGGGATGACTGCCAGTAAACAGCAGATCAGTGCATTTCTTCGGGACTTTAAGGAAAAAATGAAGATATGGAATATCCTTTTCCGTGATGACAGGGGTAAGAATTCCCAGACACTTCTGAACCTTGAATTACGACCAATAGAGAGGCGAAAAATTATTACGGCTCTTGAAATTGACGACTATAGTGAAGGCCCTCTTGAGGACAACCTGAATAAAGGCTCTGAAATGTGGGTTTTCGGCAAGCTGGTAAAACGGCAGGAGATCTATATCAAAATCACTATGGGTGCTCCAGGTACAAGCGTTATCTGCATTTCATTTCATATTGCTGAACATAAAATCTCGTATCCATTTAAAAGAGAAAAGAATGAGAAGCCCGATAACAGGCAGGGAAATGACCCTGAAGCGGGAACAGCGAATCATGGGATTCCGCAAAAATAACTATTCTGTTCAATACCACTATTACTACTGCAATGATAGTAAGCAGCAGTTCACCACCACCGAGCTTGATGAGATAAACCTGATTCAGGTCTACAACCAGTACAGAGATGAGCATAACCTCCCTTTTCCGGAAGAGATCAGCGCAATAAGGGCTGCCTACGGATTATCGGCAGCCAAAATTGCGGAAATACTCGGGTTAGGAACAAACACCTATAGAAACTATGAGCAAGGTGAGGTTCCCAGCGAATCAAGTGCCCGACTGATACAGGTTGCTCAAGATCCTGAGGAGTTTAAGAAAATTGTACACCTGAGTGGCGCTTTACTGGGGAAACAACAGGAAAAACTGACTGCCAGGATTGAACACCTGATAGAAAGCCGTAAAAAAACAAGCTGTGTTGATCTCGAAGAGTATTTTCTTGGCTCAAAACTGCCCGATGAATATTCCGGTTACAGAAAACCAAGCCTCGAAAAACTCTGCGAAATGGTTCTCTTTTTTGCTGAACAACTTAAACCGTGGAAGACCAAGCTGAACAAATTGCTCTTCTATGCGGATTTCCTGAACTTTAAAACAACAGGGTATTCGATCAGTGGCGCCCGTTATTGTGCAATTTCGATGGGGCCCGTACCGGATAATTTCAACACTATTTTTGAGTGGATTGAAAAACAGGGTGACGTCACTGTTGAAGAAACGGAATTTGACAATGGCGGAACAGGGGAACAATTTTTTCCTGGAGATGGTCGTAAATTCAATGCAGAAATGTTTTCAGCGGAGGAGTTGCATACGTTAACAACAGTCGCCGAAACTTTTTCCCGTATCAGTACCAGGGAAATTATCAGGATCAGCCATGAGGAAAAAGCATGGATTGAAAATGTTAATGCAACGAACCAGATGATCAGTTACCTCAAGTACGGATTTGACTTGAAAGCCGTTTAAGCGTTACGATGCCTTGTAACTGCTGTAGGCCTTGCGCACCCCTCGGCTGGTGAAGATGAGAGTCACTGCCGCCAGAATGGTCACGACACAGCCAATACGGATGGCAATACCGGTACCGAAGTGTTCTGAAAGATAGCCGATTTCAAGGTTGCCGATCGGCATGAAGCCCATAAAAATCATCATGTAGAGGCTCATCACCCTTCCGCGGAAACGGTCGTCAACCGTGCCCTGGATGGTGGCGCTGAGGGTTGAGACTGCCGAGACAAGCCCGAAGCCGCTGACAAAGAGAAAGAAGAGGGCTGCCGGAAGGTGCGTGGTATAGGTAAAGCCGATAAGGGCGAGAGCGAAGAGAATTGTTCCTCCGGCAATGAAGACAAGGCGGTCAATTTTCCTGGAATAGATGGAGACCAGCACGGTGCCGACGACCGAGCCGAGACCCGACACGCCATAGAGGTATCCCATGCCCGACGCATCCATGCCGAAGGTACGCTTGGCAATCACGGGCAGCATGGTGACATAAGACCATGCAAAAATGGAGATGACCGCTATAAAAAAGATACTTGTCCTGATCACCGGATGCCCCCATGCATAGCTCAGCCCCTCCCTGATCGACTGCAGGGGATTCTGGCTTGTTTTTGCAGCAGGCTCTATTAGGGTGTTCTTCATGGAGAGCAGGGAGAGGATGACTGCGAAAAAACTGACTCCGTTGAGCAGAAAGGCGGTGCCTGTTCCGGTGGCCGATATAAGAAACCCTGCAATAGCGGGGCCGATAACCCGTGAACCGTTATAGATCGCTGAGTTCATGGCAATGGCCGAAGCAAGATGCTCCCGCTCCACGATTTCGCTGAGAAATGCCTGAAGTGCAGGCACATTGAGGGCGTTCACACAGCCAAGAAGAAAGGAGAGTACAAGGATAATCCAGATGGTCACCGTGCCGGTCACGGCAAAGAGCCCAAGCACAAAGGCGAGCAGCATGGCCGCAGACTGCGTCCAGAGCAGGATGGTGCGCCTTGGGTAACGGTCAACAACCACGCCACCGAGGAGGGAGAGAAAAAGGGTTGGGAGTGTGGAGGCCGCCGCCGCAAGCCCCACGTCGAAAGCGGAACCGGTTATTTCAAGCACCAGCCACCCTTGCGCTACCATCTGTATCCATGTGCCAATCATGGAGATCACCTGCCCGGGAAAATAGCGCCGGAAATTAGGGCTCTCAAAAGCAGGAAAAGCCGTGAGCAATTGGCCGGAAAGTCCGTTTCGCTTTTGAGGCTTCGGATTGGTTGGGAGAACAGTTTCAGCAGGCAAAGTCATCGCATAAAAACATCTTCAGTTATCTCATTCTTGAGAGTTCAAAGGTATCAAAAGAAAGCGAAATCTTATGCTGATTTCAACCAATTCCAGATAAAAGCAGGTTACTGCAGGTAGCAAAGCGCCATCAACGGAGTAGAGAGACAACATGCAATACCCTTCCTCTTTCTGCCAAAATAGCAGTACATTAACGCGGCCATTACTGTTAACAGTGTGATGGTGACTTGTTAAACATTTATCAACAACTAAAAAAGGAGTTTTTCCAATGAATGTTGTTAATCCGGAGGCTATCGGGTTGTTCGGGCTTATTATCACCGTCTGGGTGTTTGGTCTTGAACAGTTGGGATTCGGGCTTGACAAAGAGACAGATCACGCAAAACTGGGACGCAATCTTGCAAATGTCGCCCTCTGGTTCGGCGGTGTTGCGCAGCTTTTCACGGCTGTCTGCATGTTTCTCTTCGACATGGGGTTACCTGCCGACATAAGGATCTACCTGGGCACTATTTTTGCCACCTACGGGCTTTTCTGGGTTATTGTTGCCCTGCATTTCTATAACCCCGGCGACAAAAAAATCTATGCCCACATGTTTCTTGGTATCTTTTTCATCACAGCGGTCTTCAGCTACAAGGCCATCCTTCTCGGAAAAATCTGGCCATTAGCTACGGTTCTGCTGCTCATTAATGTACTGACCATCCTGCTTCCGTTTGCCTGGTACAAGCAGAACGCTCTCATCACAAAAATATGCGGTGCAACAAATGTTGCCATCGGCCTCTGTGCCCTTCCGCTCCTCTTCAAATCGCTGGGCGTGTAATCTTGCCCCTCTTGCCCGAAACAGCCATCAGTGTTACGGCTGTTTCGGGCCGCACCGATACCACCTTTCAGCTCCACAACGCTTTCCTGATTCCTGAACACCTCCCCATCAACCAAAACTGACTGGTATATGCAAGGCGCCCTGCCCTTCAGGAAAACCATTATTTTTTCTGATATTGAGCGTTTGCATGTTGTTCTGAACCGCCTGTTATTCTATTTTATCCCTTCTTTTAAATCAGGAAAGGGGCCTGAAAGTAACCGTATGAAGTATTGAACACTTGAAATATTTTCACAGCATAGCGATGAGTAATAAGCTAAAATTGAGCTACGAACAGTGCAACTGCGATGCAGGAATTACCCAAAGAGGATAGCTTATGATTGCGCTGCACATCTCCATCATTGACGGAGTCCCGCTACTCTGGAGTGAGGGAAAAAAGATCGGGATGCTGAAGGAGTTACGCCTCGCAACGGCTGGAATCGGCATGTTTTCCCTGCTCGACAACACCACAAAAGAGTTTTGTGTCTGGCTGCCCTGCCGCGAGAAAAAAGCTGTCCCATCATCTCCGCTTGTCGGCGCCATGCCCGACCTGAGTGATGAAGAGCAACTCCATGCCTTTCCGATTACCGCGCTTCGGCTGAATTTCAACGCTCTGTTCGAGCTTTCCCTGCTTACGGAAAAGGGCAACATCCCCGGCAGTGGCATCATCTTCGGAAGCTCTCTCCACTGGGCACGGCAGGTAGTAAAAATTGCACTGAACATTGTCAGAACCCAGTCGCTGCTCCCTTCGATCATCAAAAACGATACATTCTGGGAGGCCTTGTGGTTGCCCCTCCCCGACAGTGCCACATCCCTCGCAGTTGAACAGCTTGCCGATGCCATGCCTGCGGTCTGTCGCTCTCTCGGCCGCACCGACACGCAACCGCCGGAAACACCAAAAAAGTTACTGCTCAAAGGACTTCTCTCTTTCCTTGTCAATACACTGTCACGTACTTTTGAAAGAGCAGGGGTGCCAAAAATCAGTGACTTCGAGAGTATCCATGACGCGTGGCTTCATGCATTATCAAACAGTGATCCCCGGCTGAAATGGAAAAATGAGCAGGAGATTGAGCAGTTTGCCTGTCAGCTCAACGCATGGCGGCGTCCCATTGACCTGCATGAGCGATCACCCTTCAGGTTTTGCCTGCAACTGACAGAGCCACCACTGAAAGGGCGGAAAAAGGAGCGCTGGCATGTTGCCTATCAACTGCAGTTGAAAGCGGATCCAAGCCTGATTCTTGACGCCGGGGATCTCTGGAACCCCGAAAGCGAGGCATCACAGCACGCTTTAACGTATACCTCCGATTGTACCGAATTCCTGCTTACTTCCCTGGGACAAGCCTCCGGCCTCTGCCCCGCAGTCACCCAAAGCCTGAAAAAGAAGCAGCCGGGTGGCTTTGATCTTGATACCGAAGGGGCTTACAGATTTTTGCTGGAGTATGCGGAACTGTTGCGAAGCGCAGGATTTGTGGTCAAGCTTCCCTCGTGGTGGATCGGTCGCAGAGGAGTCAACCGTATCGGGATCAAGACAAAAGTGAAGCTTCCCTCTATGAAAGGAAGCGGGTCGGGTCTCACGCTGGATCGCATGGTTGCCTGCGATTATGCTGCTGCACTTGGCAATGAGGAGCTTGACCTGCAGGAGCTGAAAACACTGGCAAACCTGAAAGTTCCGCTGGTACGGGTGCGCGGACAGTGGACACAGATTGACCATAAGGAGCTTGCCAATGCTCTCCATTTTCTTGAAAAACATCCAACTGGTGAACTTTCTGCCAGAGAACTCCTCTCAACAGCTCTCGGAGCACAAAAAAAGGAGGATGCTCTCTTTCTTCGATCGGTTGAAATCGAGGGGTGGCTTCAGGAACTGCTTGAAAAACTTTCCTCTCAGGGACAATTTGAACTGCTTCCACCACCTGAGCATTTCGAGGGAACGCTTCGCCTCTATCAGGAGCGAGGCTTTTCATGGCTCTCATTTCTCCGCAAGTGGGGACTGGGCGCCTGTCTTGCCGACGACATGGGCCTTGGCAAAACCATTCAGACGCTTGCACTGCTGCAGCGGGAGCGTGAACTTGGAGAAAAAAGGGCGGTGCTCCTGATCTGCCCCACCTCTGTAGTCAACAACTGGCGAAAGGAGGCGGAGCGGTTCACTCCGGATTTAGCGGTGCTGGTGCATCATGGTATCGACCGGATGAAAACAGCAGATTTTCGCAAAGCTGCAAGCGCTTCAGCCCTTGTCATTTCAAGCTATGGATTGTTACAGCGCGACCTTGAATTTCTGTCGAAGGTTCCCTGGGCAGGCATTATTCTCGATGAAGCGCAGAACATCAAAAACCCTGAGACAAAACAGTCAAAAGCTGCCCGAACAATCCGGGCTGATTACCGTATTGCCCTGACCGGCACTCCCGTTGAAAATCATGTCGGCGACCTTTGGGCACTCATGGATTTTCTCAATCCCGGTTTTCTTGGAACCCAGCACTTTTTCAAACAGAACTTCTACACGCCGATTCAGTGGTATGGCGACCCTGAGGCTTCAGCACGACTGAAGTCGCTGACCGGCCCGTTTATTCTGCGCCGCATGAAAAGCGACAAGTCGATTATTTCCGATCTGCCCGACAAGATCGAAATGAAAGAGTATTGCTCGCTGACCAAAGAGCAGGCATCGCTCTACAAGGCTGTTGTCGATGAACTGCAGGAGAAAATTGAAAGCGCCGAAGGGATTGACCGGCGGGGCCTTGTACTTGCGCTGCTGGTCAAGCTCAAGCAGGTCTGCAACCATCCGGCACATTTGCTTGGCGACAACTCTGCCATTGCACATCGTTCAGGAAAAATAAAACGCCTGACCGAACTGCTTGGCGACATCCGCGAAGCTGGCGAAAAAACGCTGCTCTTTACACAGTTTACCATGATGGGAACGATGCTCCAGCACTATCTTCAGGAGTTGTACGGTGAAGAGGTACTGTTTCTGCACGGTGGCGTAACCAAAAAAAGGCGGGATGAGATGGTAGAGAGCTTCCAGAAGGAAGAGGGCAGTTCACCCTCCATCTTTATTCTCTCACTGAAAGCCGGAGGAACGGGTCTTAACCTGACAACAGCGAACCACGTTGTTCACTTTGACCGATGGTGGAACCCGGCAGTAGAGAATCAGGCAACTGACCGGGCTTTCCGTATCGGGCAGCACAAAAACGTTGAAGTTCATAAATTTATTACGACGGGCACGCTCGAAGAGCGCATTGATGAGATGATTGAGAAAAAAACAACGGTCGCCGGCCAGGTTCTCGGAACGGGTGAGCAGTGGCTGACCGAACTGTCGAACAATGATCTGCGCAAGCTCATTATGCTCGGACAGGAAGCAATGGGAGAATAAGAGCTATGGAATACTATTGGTATAAAAGACCCACCTCCTCCGCCCCAAGGGCAGTAGCCGGTGGTATAAAGGCCCAAAACAAACGGGGAGCATTCGGGCAAACCTGGTGGGGAAAAGAGTGGATTACAACACTTGAAAATTTTGATATTGGCGAGAGAATTACAAGGGGAAAATCTTACGCACGAAAAGGGCAGGTAACCGACCTTGTCATCACTGCCAAAAAGGGAGTTGCGGCAAAAGTGCAGGGCTCAAGAGTTCGCCCCTATAAGGTATCCATCACACTGACGCCCTATTCAAAAGAGCAAAAAGAGCTGTTGGCCCAAAAACTTACCTCGAAACCGATATATATAGCGCAGCTCCTCAGCGGGGAGATGCCGGAAAATCTTGCACGGGTATTCAAAACCGCAGGGCTTGCTCTCTTTCCCGCAAAATACAATGATTTAACAACCACCTGTTCGTGTCCCGATTACTCAAACCCCTGCAAACACATTGCCGCTGTTGTTTACTTGATGGCAGAGGCCTTTGACCAGGATCCTTTTCTTCTTTTCACGTTACGGGGAATAGACAAGGAGGAGTTTCTCAGAAAAATCGGTTACAAACGTCAGACTGCTACCGGTGACGACCCCCCGGCAATACCGGAACCTCTTCCCTCCGAACATGCCGCATTCTGGGGATATTCGCCTTCTCCCGAACCATCATGCACTCATCTTTCACCAGCAGTACAGGCTACCATGCCAAAACGACTTGGCTCAATTCCTTACTGGCGCTCCTCCATAAACTTTTTAAGCGCCATGGAAACAACGTACAACCTTGCTACTCTTTTGGCCGAAAAACTGATCGACAGACAGAGAGCCGAGCAGGAAAAAGTCCCTTCAGAAAGCCCTGACTGAGAGCGGTTTTTTGCAGATTTCCCCTGATTTGCTATTATAATAAATGGAGTTATTCCTTTTTTCAAGCACGAAAACCATTACACGCCATGAGCGCTCATATCTACAAAAAAATTGAACTGGTAGGCTCTTCACCGACAAGCATTGAAGAGGCAGTCAACAATGCTGTTGCCAAAGCGGCTGAGACGATCCGAAACATCCGCTGGGTCGAAATCCTTGAAACCCGCTGCCATGTTGAGGAGCAGAAGGTTGCCTACTGGCAGGTCACAGTAAAAGTCGGCTTTACCCTCGACGAAGAGTAAGAAAAACTGCCCGATCAGCAAAAAAAAAGGCGCCTTCGCAGGCGCCTTTTTTCTTATTTACGAAATCATCAGCCTTCAGAATAATGTTCCGGAGCCAGCGACCAGTGTGCAGGAGACATCCAGAGCGTTGAGAGCATCAGTTCACGAATATGGGGAAACTCCTTGGGAAGTCGATCATATATCGTCTCGAAAAGCGCCTCATGTGAAAGCAGCTCTTTCTTCCACGCTTCACGATCAACCGACATCAGCTTGATAAACTTCTCTTCAGTCATCTCTTCCAGACCCGTCCAGTCAATCATATCATACTTCGGCATCCACCCAAGAGGACTCTCTACACCTCCGGCTGTGCCACGAACACGATCAACAATCCACTTCAGCACCCTCATGTTTTCACCAAAACCTGGCCAGAGGAACTTGCCATTCTCATCCTTTCGGAACCAGTTGACACCAAAAATTCTTGGCAGTTCAGGCAAGGTACGCCCGACATGAAGCCAATGGTTGAAATAGTCGCCCATATGATAACCGCAGAAAGGAATCATGGCAAAAGGATCACGACGAACATCACCAACCTTTCCTGCCGCAGCGGCGGTCTTTTCAGAACCCATGGTTGCAGCAAGGTATACGCCCGAATTCCAGTTTGCTGACTGGTAGACAAGAGGAACAGTATCTCCGCGACGACCACCAAAGATGAAGGCACTGATCGGCACCCCTTTGGGATCTTCCCAGTCAGCATCAAGGGAGGGGCACTGATTTGCCGGAGAGGTGAAGCGGGCATTGGGGTGTGAAGAGAGTCGGCCGCAATCAGGAGTCCATTCCTGACCCTGCCAGTCGATAAGATGCTCAGGCGCCTCATCGGTCATCCCTTCCCACCAGACATCACCATCAGGCGTCATGGCGACATTGGTAAAAATACAGTTCTTCGCAAGCGTTGCCATGGCGTTCGGATTGGATTTATCCGACGTGCCGGGAGCAACACCAAAAAAGCCATATTCAGGATTGATCGCACGAAGAAGACCATCTTCACCTGGCTTGATCCAGGCAATATCATCACCAATGGTGGTCACCTTCCACCCATCAAAAGATTGAGGCGGAATGAGCATCGCAAAATTGGTTTTACCGCAGGCGCTCGGAAACGCTCCACCAATGTAGGTTTTTTCTCCGTCCGGCGATTCAACACCGAGAATCAGCATGTGCTCAGCCAGCCACCCTTCATCCCGTGCCATTGAAGAGGCAATGCGAAGGGCAAAGCATTTCTTGCCAAGCAAGGCGTTGCCACCATAACCGCTGCCAAAAGAGGCAATAGAGCGCTCTTCAGGAAAATGAACAATGTATTTGGTATCGTTGCAGGGCCAGGCAACATCCTGCTCACCAGGCTGGAGCGGAGCGCCGACAGAGTGCAGACAAGGCACAAAATCGCTGTTTTCACCCAGCAACTCCATAACCTTGATACCCATCCGCGTCATGATACGCATATTCGTGACGACATAGGGAGAATCGGTAATTTCGACACCGATATGGGCAATGGGAGACCCAAGAGGCCCCATGCTGAAAGGAATAACATACATGGTTCGGCCAGTCATACAGCCCTTGAAAAGCCCTTTCAGGGTCTCTTTCATCTCCCTCGGAGCGACCCAATTGTTGGTTGGACCTGCATCCTGGCGGCGAATACTGCAGATGTAGGTTCTGTCTTCAACCCTTGCAACATCACTCGGGTCCGAACGGCAGAGATAGCTGTTCGGGCGCTTCTCTTCCGACAATTTGATAAACGTACCACTCTCTACCATCTGGCGGGCAAGGATGTCGTACTCTTCCTCTGAACCGTCACACCAGTGTATGGTACTCGGACAACATTGCTCAGCCATCTCCTGCACCCATTGGATCAGCTTTTTGTTTTTCACATAGTCCGGCGGATTCATCTGCATTAACGTCATAATCGTTCTTAATAAGCTATTGGTTATAAAAAAAAACGTCCGCAATCACCCCTGATTGCGGACGTGTAGAAAAAAATGCGATCTGTACAAAACGAGACCGGAACTGAAAACCATCAATCATGGAATGACGACGTTATTTGTGGGTTACCGGTTTTTTGAGGGCGTCAATTATTATTTTTTCAAACACCTCTTTGCTTCGTCCACCGGTAATGACCTGGGTGATGCGACCTGACGAGTTGACAACAAATGAGGTCGGAATTGCACGAATCCCTCCTTCGATATATCGGCTGAAAGCCTTGATCAGTCGCTCTTCGACCATGACCACAGGATAGCTGATGCCGTTCTTTGTTATAAAAGCACGCATGGAGGGTTCATTTTCATTGACCGCCACACCGATAAACGTAAACCCCTTTGATTCATACTTCTTCTGAAGGAGAACCATATCAGGAATCTCTGCCCTGCAGGGAGGACACCATGATGCAAAAAAATTAACGATATAAGCCTTTCCTGCAAGTTTAGTCGATGCTACCGTTTTGCCATCAAGAGAAACTGCAGTAAACTCTGGCGCCAATGGCAAGGCTGCAGCAGGAGTGGGAGCAAACAGTGTCGCGGCAAGAGTGCCGAGGAACAAGAGTGCAAACACCCGCCTTTTCAATGAAAACACCATTTTTTTCATACGAAACCGATTAAAAGTAAAATAATCTCTATTGACTACGCTCCGTAATATAACAATTCTTCTTTTTTGTGACGGCCATAAATCACGCGATATTTAGTCTTTGTGATTCTCTATAAAAAAAAATATATTTGCACTTGATTTTTCGCCCTGCTTAAGCCACCTTAGCTCAGTTGGTAGAGCAACTGTTTCGTAAATAGTAGGTCGTGGGTTCAAGTCCCTCAGGTGGCTCGTATCCGGAACAGCCAAGGCAGAGGAGTCATGTGACGCGCAATTAATAAGAGAGAAGGCACAGTAGCCCGGAAGCACCAACGTTTGATTACACAATAAAATCCTATCCAAACTGTCACTATGCAAGAAGGTAAGATTTCCCAAATCATCGGCCCTGTAGTTGATGTCGATTTCCCTGAAGGGCGGCTTCCGTCAATTCTGGACGCGCTGACTGTAACAAGAGCTGACGGCACCAAACTCGTTCTGGAAACGCAACAGCATCTTGGAGAAGAACGTGTCCGTACTGTTGCCATGGAGAGCACAGACGGCCTTGTACGAGGCATGAACGTTACCCATACAGGCAAACCAATACAAGTCCCTGTTGGTCTTGAGGTTCTTGGCAGAATGCTGAACGTTGTCGGAGACCCGATTGACGGTCGCGGCCCTGTCAATACCAAAAAAAGTTACTCGATCCACCGTCTGGCACCAAGATTTGACGAAATCTCGACAAAGGCCGAGATGTTTGAAACCGGTATCAAGGTTATCGATCTTCTTGAGCCTTACTCCCGAGGTGGTAAAACAGGTCTTTTCGGCGGCGCAGGTGTAGGCAAAACCGTTTTGATCATGGAACTGATCAATAATATTGCCAAACAACAGTCCGGATTCAGCGTCTTTGCCGGGGTCGGCGAACGAACCCGTGAAGGAAACGACTTGTGGCATGAAATGATGGAGTCCGGCGTTATCGACAAAACGGCTCTTGTTTTTGGCCAGATGAACGAACCTCCAGGCGCCCGTCAGAGAGTCGCGCTTACCGGCTTGAGTATTGCCGAGTATTTCCGTGACGAAGAAGGGCGTGACGTGCTGCTCTTTATTGACAATATCTTCCGCTTTACCCAGGCAGGTTCGGAAGTCTCCGCACTTCTCGGACGTATGCCGAGCGCCGTAGGCTATCAGCCTACCCTGGCAACAGAGATGGGTGAACTTCAGGACAGGATTGTTTCCACCAAGAAGGGTTCTGTTACCTCTGTACAGGCCATTTATGTTCCTGCAGATGATCTTACCGATCCTGCGCCGGCAACTGCGTTTGCTCACCTTGATGCAACAACGGTGCTTTCGCGCTCAATTGCCGAGCTTGGTATCTATCCTGCTGTTGATCCCCTTGACTCAACATCGCGCATTCTCGACCCGAACATTGTCGGCGACGATCATTACGATACTGCCCAGGCCGTCAAACAGCTTCTGCAGCGCTACAAGGATCTTCAGGATATTATCGCTATTCTCGGTATGGATGAGCTGAGTGATGAGGATAAACTTGTTGTTTCAAGAGCAAGAAAAGTACAGCGCTTCCTTTCGCAGCCATTTTTCGTTGCCGAAGCCTTTACCGGTCTGGCAGGTAAATATGTGAAGCTTGAAGAGACCATCAAAGGCTTCAAGGAGATCATCGCAGGAAGGCATGACAATTTGCCCGAAAGTGCATTTTACCTGGTCGGAACCATTGAGGAAGCCGTAGAGAAAGCAAAAACGCTCTAAACAAAAGCATTAACCATGGCGAATTCCGATAAAGGCTTTCACATAGAGATCGTCACTCCCCTGAAGCTTCATTTTTCAGGGGAAATTGTCAGTGTCACGGCACCGGGTGAGCTTGGTCAGTTTCAGGTACTGAAAAACCATGCACCATTGCTCTCCTCTCTGACAAAAGGAACGGTCAAACTTGCCTTGGCAGATCGTAGCGAACAATCGTTTTCAATCCTTGACGGTTTTTTTGAAGTCAGCAGCAACAAGGCAATTCTGCTGACCGAAACCATTTCCTGATTTCATACCAATGAATGATCAACATCAGCGCTCTCAAAGGCGCTGATGTTTTGTGGTGTTATGAAAACCATTACCCCAAAAGCCCTGCACAAGGGAGATACCATTGGCCTGATCTCACCCTCGTCACATTGCGCCTATCCAGAAAAAATTGGGCAGGCAATCGGTTATCTCGAAAAAAACGGTTACCAGGTCAAGCCCTCGCGCCACCTCAACTGTATTGATACCGATCCGGCAATTGCCGACCAGCACAAACTGCATGATCTGCATGAGATGTTCCGCGAACCCGCCATAAAGGCAATCATCTGCCTGCGAGGAGGAGCCGGAGCTTCAAGACTGCTAAAAAAAATAGATTATAGCCTCATAGCGGACAATCCGAAAATATTTGTCGGCTATTCGGACATTACTGCATTGTCGCTCGCCCTCTTTGCAAAAACAGGCCTGATCAGTTTTTCAGGGCCGATGCTCACCACAGAACTGTACGAACCGACACCCTACACCGAAGAGCATTTTTGGGAAATGCTCACCTCACCCTCCTATGCACTTTCGCTTCGGAACCACCCGGCCCACCCCGTAACCTGCATCAGAGCGGGTGAAGCTGAGGGGAGCCTGATCGGCGGCAATCTCTCCGTCCTCTCTTCAATGATCGGAACGCCCTATCTGCCCTCATTAAATGACGCGCTGCTTTTTCTGGAAGACATTAACGAACCGGCATACCGCATCGACAGAATGCTCTCGCATCTCGACAACGCGGCCTTACTTGCGTCATGCAAGGGAGTTCTTTTCGGCCAGTTCGGCAATGGCGCGGAGAATACAAAAGAGGAACATCTCCGCTTGCAAAATATCTTTGCCTATTACAGCGAACACGCCCATACCAATGGCCCGGTAATGAGGGGGCTCTCTTATGGCCATATCAGAAATCTGATGACTATCCCTGTTGGAGCCCGATTCAAAATGCGGGTTACTGAAACAGGCGACTTTTCTCTCGGAGCACTCCATCCGGTCATCGAAGAGTAGCCAACTCTCTTGCATCTCCGGGTCAAGGTAGCTATTTTTGACTTTCTAACCTGATTGTGTTGATCATGAACTCCTCTCTTGCAAACAGGTGGACGGCATCCCTGACCACTCCAGTAACGAAACAGCGAGAACAAGGCTCCGGGCCCGACCTGCTTGATGCTTACCGCGTTGTCCTGTTCAATGACGAAGAGCATACGTTTGAGGAAGTGATTGAACAGATCATCAAGGCCGTACGCTGCAGTCGCCAAAAAGCTGAAAAACATACATGGGAAGTCCACACCCGAGGCCGCAGCATTGTTTTCGCTGGAGCAATGCTTCTCTGCCTTCGGGTAAGTTCGATTCTTGAAGAGATCGCCCTTAAAACTGAAATCCAGACCAGTTGATCGACTGATAGCCGACGTTGATGTTTAATTTTTACCGGGTTCAGAAAGTGCGAACCATTGAGGCCAAACCTCCATCGGCCAGCCTGCCACCTGAAACTGCCGATAAATGACTGCCATCCACTGACGCAGTTCAAGCATCGTCATCTGCAAACGAGCAGGCTCTCCACCGTCATCAAGTGGAAAGATAATGGCTGCGCCTCCAGCAGGACAAAAAAGATCGACCTTTTCTGGCAACACCGAACGCGAAAGGCCCGTACTCCTCACCGGCTCTGAAAACTTTTGCTGCCACCCCGCATCGTGCTGCTGAACAGAGAGCATCAACCCTTTGTCAACAAGATGCGAATCAGGTGCAGAATGCTCAAGATGGTGTACAAGTTTCGGCACCAGCCGCCTGCAAAGACGCTGGGTCAACCAGAAAACCGCACGCTCCTCACCATCAAGATCAGCCAGCATGCGTATCCGGTCTTCAATCTCTATATACTGTAATGTGACTTTTTTCAGTTTCACCATGTGATTCCTTCACCATTTTTCACTTCCTGTTCAACGCCAAACCAGAAACCCTCTCCTGCCTGTATAAGCTAAACGTACTCAATCCCGCCCAAAAGCCCAAGCCAGCGACCACCCCTATAGCCGTGAAGTACCTGTATTGCCGCATGAAACGAGGCGATCCCATGATTTTTCCGGATCCGCCCGCATTTCAAATTATCCTTGACGCCCCATCCTTTTTTGTTATCTTTACAACGATTTATATAGAACCGGTATGTAAGCATGTAAGTTCATCGTCCGCGGTTCAGTAAAGAATTACTAATTTATTAACAGAACCCGAGAATGGATAAACACCGCAGCAACAAGGATACTTCGAAGACCCCTTATACATCGACGGATACAGAAATTCCAACACAGGATCAGATTATCGAAGCTGAACGCTGTGGTTTTCAATGCCAGGCAAAAGCTGCAAAAGTTCGAGCTGAAGTGCTTTTTCCCGGTGTTCTGGCGGCGATTACCGTAGCAGCCGCAGCAACGTTTCTGTCAGACCATTATGGCGCTCCAACGATGTTGTTTGCTCTGCTGATTGGCATGGCATTCCGGTTTCTCTCGGAAGATAACGGTAAAGCGCTTGCAGGCATCCAATTTGCCTCCACAACGATCCTTCGTATCGGCGTGGCGCTTCTCGGAATGCGCATTACCATCGATCAGATTCAGTCTCTCGGCATCAAACCCTTGACCATCGTTATCGGCTCGGTGTTTCTTACCATACTTTTCGGTATTACCCTTTCCAAAGCAATGGGCAGAGGAAAACGCTTCGGCATTCTTACTGGCGGAAGTGTAGGGATCTGTGGCGCATCTGCCGCACTGGCCATTGCAGCCATTCTTCCCAAGGATGAATATAATGAGCGCAACACCATTTTTACCGTTATCAGTGTAACTGCTCTGAGTACCCTTGCAATGATCTTTTATCCCATCGTAGCCAGGCAGTTCGGGCTCGACGATCAGGCTACCGGTATATTCCTTGGCGGAACCATTCACGATGTCGCCCAGGTTGTGGGTGCAGGTTATTCGGTTTCGGAAAAAACCGGCGATACCGCTACCGTAATAAAACTGTTACGCGTTTCCATGCTCGTACCAACGGTGTTCGCTCTCTCGATGATATTCCATACCCGAACAAAAATTGATGGTGAAACGGCAAAAAAGTTTTCGTTCCCTCCTTTTATTATCTTTTTTGTTTTACTGGTCGGTATCAACAGCACCCATCTGGTTCCTGATCAGATGAATAAATTCATCAATGAAGTTTCACGCTGGAGCCTGGTGACCGCCATCGGCGCACTTGGTATGAAGACCTCACTGAAATCTCTTTTTGAAGTCGGCTGGAAACCAATTTCCATCATCATGGCAGAGACAGTATTTCTTGCGACACTTGTTCTGGGAGCCATTTACTGGACCTCCTGATGCCTGAACAGCAGTTGCATTCTGCCAGTCAGAATACAACTGCTGCTATTACGCCACAAACACGAACACGCAGATTCCATCCGAACAGGCATCCCTCAGACGATCTGGCATTGCCAAAAAAAATAAAAAAAATCTTCTACCCAATACTTGAAAAAAAGTAATCAAAACATTACTATGTAAGATTACTATATATTCATATAACCAGATGGTAACATCCAAAGAATCGTTATCCAATAGATCAAATTTACTTTGAATCCCCTGATTTATCGTCTTATATTTGCTTCGATCCGTTTCTGAAAACATCTTTTTTCATTATCGAGTACGATTTTGTCGGATAACGAGAAAAAAAATATCATCAAACCCGCAAAGGGCTCCTGAAACGCGACAATACCAGGCACCGTACCGGTTTGATTGCAAAAAAACAGACCGACCTGCACGCAGGTAAGGAATAAGGATTACAGTACCCAACTGAAAGACAGAGATTTACGAGTGACAAAAAGGGCTTTTCATCTGCGTCAAAAAAAATAAGGCGTACTTTTGAACAGACGATTTGACAAGCGCTTGAAGATATCAGTATTCTTGACAGGCTCTCCATTTCTACTCTATACCGTATGACATGCTTTCAACTGTAGCCCAATAACTTAACCAGCAATAACTCATGTCGTTAGTCAATCCGCATGGCAGGGAAAAGATTTTAAAACCGCTTTTATTGTCCGGGCAGGCGTTGCAGAATGAACAGGAACGAGCAAAGTCAATGGCCAGGGTCACTCTTTCATCAAGAGAGACCGGTGACCTGATCATGCTCGGTATCGGTGGATTCACTCCCCTGAGTGGCTTCATGGGATATGAGGACTGGAAAGGAAGCGTCGAGGAGTGCAAGCTGGCTGACGGCACCTTCTGGCCCATTCCCATTACCTTGTCAACAACCAAAGAACAGGCCGATAAGCTGAAAATCGGAGCGGAAGTTGCTCTGGTGGACGAAGAATCGGGAGAGACGATGGGAAGTATGACGATTGAGGAGAAATATGCAATCGACAAGTCACATGAGTGTCGGGAAGTTTTTAAAACCGATGACCCAAAACACCCCGGGGTACTGATGGTCATGAACCAGGGCGACGTCAATCTTGGCGGTAGCGTAAAAGTGTTCAGCGAAGGTTCTTTTCCCTCCGAATTCGAGGGGATCTATATGACTCCGGCCCAGACAAGAAAAATGTTTGAGGATAATGGCTGGAGCACCGTAGCTGCTTTCCAGACAAGAAACCCCATGCACCGCTCTCATGAATATCTGGTCAAGATTGCCATAGAGATCTGTGACGGTGTACTGATTCATCAACTTCTCGGAAAACTCAAACCCGGCGATATTCCTGCCGATGTCAGAAGAGACTGCATCAACGTCCTGATGGACAATTATTTCGTCAAGGGCACCTGCATACAGGGTGGCTATCCGCTTGATATGCGATATGCCGGCCCAAGAGAAGCTCTGCTCCATGCATTATTCAGACAAAATTTTGGCTGCAGTCACCTGATAGTCGGAAGAGACCATGCGGGTGTCGGAGATTATTATGGCCCCTTTGACGCACACTATATTTTCGACCAAATTCCGAAAGATGCGCTGGAGACCAAGCCATTAAAAATTGACTGGACCTTTTACTGTTACAAATGTGATGGTATGGCCTCCATGAAGACCTGTCCCCATACAAACGAAGACCGACTGAATGTAAGCGGCACAAAACTCAGAAAAATGCTTTCCGAAGGAGAAGAGGTCCCTGAGCATTTCAGCCGTCCGGAAGTGCTTGAAGTCCTGCACCGCTACTACGCAACACTGACTGAAAAAGTTGATATCGGGCTGCAGACCAATACTGGCGGATAATAACGTTACCAATCGACGCTCTCATGTAGAGAAGTTTTTCTGACGATTTTTTTCTTCATAGACTAGTCCAATAGCTTCGTAAATCGCAGGTTTTGCCTGCAAATATTTGGTAAAGGAGGACAAATTATGCCGAGTTTTGTCATTAAAGAAAAATGTGACGGCTGCAAGGGTCAGGAAAGGACAGCATGTATGTACATCTGTCCCAATGACCTCATGAAGCTTGATGTTGACAGGATGCTGGCCTGGAACCAGGAACCGGACCAGTGCTGGGAGTGCTACAATTGCGTGAAAATCTGTCCACAGCAGGCTATCGAAGTCAGGGGATATGCTGATTTCGTACCACTGGGTGGAAATGTGATTCCGTTAAGGGGAACAGATGCTATCATGTGGACGATCAAATTCAGAAATGGAATCCTGAAACGCTACAAATTCCCGATCAGAACGACTTCAGAAGGTTCGATTGATCTCTACTCGGGCAAGCCTGAGCATGATTACGCCAATCTGAAAAAGCCAGGATTCTTCAACATGACAGAGTATCCAACACTATAAACAATTAAATTGCTCAGGAGGTAGATCCATGGGAGTAGAGAAAAACGAATTCAAGTTTTGCAAGAAGCCCGAAGTAGTTTACATAGATACGGATATTCTGCTTATAGGTGGGGGTATGGCTTGTTGCGGTGCAGTATATGAAGCGGCCAAATGGGCCACACCAAAAGGATTAAGAATCACCATGGTCGATAAGGCATCGGTCGACAGAAGCGGCGCCGTCGCTCAGGGCCTGTCGGCAATCAATACCTATTGTGGTGAAAACGATCCTGCCGATTATGTAAAATATGTCAGAACAGATCTGATGGGCATTATCCGGGAGGATCTTGTCTATGATCTCGGAAGGCACGTAGACAATTCTGTTCATCTCTTCGAAGAGTGGGGTCTCCCCGTATGGAAAAGAGATGAGGATGGTTCTACCCAGGATGGCGCAAAACCAGCTCCAAAGCTGAGCGAGGGGGGCAAGCCAGTCAGATCAGGCAGATGGCAGATTATGATTAACGGAGAGTCCTACAAAGTCATCGTTGCCGAAGCCGCAAAAAAAGCACTTGAATTCAACAGAAAGGCAACTGGCGTCGACCAGAACCTTTTTGAGCGGGTCTTTATCAGTGAGCTTATCCATGACAAAAACGATCCAAACAGGATCGCAGGCGCCATCGGTTTCAGCGTCAGGGAAAATAAAGCCTATGTGTTTACAGCAAAAACCATGTTGCTTGCCTGTGGTGGCGCTGTGAACGTCTACAGACCACGTTCAACGGCTGAAGGCCAGGGTCGTGCATGGTACCCGGTCTGGAATGCAGGTACCACCTATGCTCTTGCCGCCCAGGCAGGATGCGAGCTGGTACTGATGGAAAACAGGTTCGTTCCGGCAAGGTTCAAGGATGGTTATGGACCAGTTGGAGCATGGTTCCTCTTCTTCAAATGTAAAGCCACCAACTCCCTTGGAGAGGACTATTGCGTCACCAATCTGGCGACCGCCAACAAGGATTTTGGCAAGTATGCCGAAGATCCCCACAAGCTCACCACAGCCATGAGGAACCACATGATGATGATCGACATGAAGGCCGGTAAAGGCCCGATCCTCATGAGGACTCACGAGGCGATGCAGGCGCTTGGTGAAACCATGACGCCGAAACAAATGAAGCATCTTGAAGCCGAAGCATGGGAAGACTTCCTCGACATGTGTATCGGTCAGGCCGTCGTATGGGCAGGAAACAACATCGAACCGGACAAAACACCTTCAGAGCTTATGCCTACCGAACCTTACCTGCTCGGTTCTCATGCCGGTTGTGCCGGTATCTGGGTCAGTGGTCCGGATGATCTCAAGGGCTTCCCTGCAGAATGGAACTGGGGCTATAACAGGATGACCACCGTTGACGGTCTCTTTACCGCCGGTGACGGTGTTGGAGCCTCTGGTCACAAATTCTCGTCAGGCTCACATGCAGAGGGACGGATTGCAGGCAAGAACATGACCGCCTACTGCCTCGATCATGTAGATTACAAACCTGAACTCGGCAGGGATGTGGAAGAGGTGATTGCTGAAATTTACGCGCCAATGGAGATCTTTGGCAAGAACAAGGATTACAGCACTGATCCAAATGTCAACCCCAACTACATCCGGCCAAAAATGTTCCAGGCAAGGTTGCAGAAGATCATGGACGAATATGTCGCCGGTGTCGCAACATGGTACACCACCAGCAAAACCATGCTCGAAAAAGGTCTGGAACACCTGTCACTGCTCAAGGAAGATGCCAGCAAAATGGCGGCTGAAGATAATCATGAACTGATGCGCTGCTGGGAGAATTATCATCGCCTGATGGCAGGTGAAGCCCATGCCCGTCACATTCTGTTCCGTGAGGACAGTCGCTATCCTGGTTACTACTTCAGAGCTGACCACTTCTATGTTGATGACGAAAACTGGAAATGTTTCACGATTTCCAAGTACGACAGAAGCACCCAGAACTGGACACTATCCAAGAGAGACTACGTTCAGGTCATTCCTGATTAATGGCAAAAAGTGACACTATTGTTATTGAGTACATCCCCGAGGTTCTTCCTTGGGGATTGCTCTTCTTCATGCAAGAGTGTCAAGTTGATTAACGTAACGCGGGAGCATCCGTTCAAAGGTTCCCTTCCGAATGACTTTTGAGAGTTTATCCGCAGAGGAAAATCATGTCAGTTGAAACTATTCTAATTGTTGGCGGTGGCATCAGTGGCATAACCACTGCCGTTGAGGCTGCAGAGGTTGGTTATAACACCGTTCTTGTTGAGAAAAATCCATACCTGGGGGGACGGGTGGCGCAGCTTAACAAGTATTTTCCAAAACTATGCCCCCCCTATTGTGGTCTGGAGATGAATTTCAGACGCATCAAGCTTAATCCAAAAATAACCGTCTACACCTTGACCGAAGTAGAGGAGGTGAGCGGTAAAGAGGGGAATTTCAGCGTCAGGTTAAAGGTAAATCCACGGTATGTGAATGAAAAATGCACATCCTGTAACGCCTGTGTGGACGTATGCCCTGCTGAAAGGCTCAATGAGTTTAATTTCGGAATGGACAAGACCAGGGCAATCTATCGGCCCCATGAAATGGCCCATCCCATGAGATACGTTATAGAGCGAAACGCGTGCAGTGATCCTTCATGCAACAAATGTGTGACGGCTTGCAAATATAATGCTATCGATCTGGCTATGAAGCCGGAAACCGTAGAGATCAAGGCTGGCAGTATTGTTTATGCCACAGGCTGGAAGCCTTATGATGCCGCCAATATGGAAAACCTCGGTTTCGGACGAATCAAAAACGTCATTACCAACATGATGCTGGAACGGCTTGCTGCGCCAAACGGGCCAACCGGAGGGAAAATTCTCAGGCCATCCGATGGGCGAGAGGTGAAAAAGGTCGTGTTTGTGCAGTGCGCAGGATCACGGGACGAAAATCATCTGAATTACTGTTCGGCAATCTGCTGTATGGCATCCCTTAAACAGGCAACCTACATCAGGGAGCGCATTCCCGATGCAGAGGTATTTATTGCCTACATAGATTTGAGAACACCAGGCAAGTACGAAGATTTTCTCGGAAAGGTACAGGCCGACGAACACGTCAAGATGGTTAAAGGCAAAGTCGCCATGATCGAAGAAGATTCCGCAACTGGCAATGTTATCGTTACCTCCGAAGATGTCGAAGGTGGCAGAAAAAGTCGTCAGATTGCTGATATGGTGGTGCTGGCCACGGGTATGGTACCTTCTGTAAAGGAAAATGCCATGCTGAATTTTGAGCAAAACGGATTTATTCAGGCTGGCAAGACGCCCGGCATCTATTCTGTCGGCGTAGCGAAAAGGCCATCTGATGTTACATCATCCATTCAGGACGCAACCGGGACGGCATTGAAAAGCATTCAAAGTTTGGTGAGGAGTTAAAACATGGCTGACGATAATAAAATTGGAGTATACCTCTGTACCGACTGCGGAATCGGAGAGATGTTGAATGTTGACGAACTCGAAGCCGTAGCAAAAAAAGAGTTCAAGGTACCCGTCTGCAAAAAACATCCGTTTCTCTGTAGCCGGGAAGGTGTTCAGATAATCAAGGACGACATCAATAACGGTGAGGTCAACAAGATTGTCATTGCCGCATGTTCGCCAAGAGTGAATACCGATGTTTTTAATTTCGACCCGTTAAAGTATGTAACCGAACGGGTCAATCTGAGAGAACAGGTAGTCTGGGTCAAGTCCTCGACAGAAAAGACAAACGAGGGAAGCCAGATGATGGCTGCCGACTATATGCGGATGGGCATAACAAGGATTGGCAAATCAAGTATCCCTGAACCGAAGTACACCGATGTCAACCGGACACTGCTTGTGGTCGGAGGAGGCGTTACCGGCCTTACTGCAGCGCTTGAGGCATCAAAAGCTGGCTATAAATCCGTGCTTGTTGAAAAAGCACGGGAGCTTGGAGGCCAGGCGAAAAAGATGTATAAAGTCTTCCCGACTGCACCACCCTTTGCGGAGCTTGAAAAGCCGACAATACTCGCAAAAATCGAGGAGGCACGGAACGACGGAAACATCAGCATCCATACGGATACCACCATTGCTTCCATAGAGGGCGGTCCAGGGATGTACAAGGTCACGATTAACAAACAGGGTACAACCGAGAGCTTCGAAGCTGGCGCCATTGTCCTTGCAACAGGCTGGCGTCCCTACAATCCTGATAACCTTGCGCATCTCGGTTACGGAAAATTCCGCAACGTGATCACAAACCTTCAGATGGAGGAACTTGTCACCAAAGGCAACGGCAAGGTACTCAGACCCTCCGACGGCAAACCGGCAAAAAACGTTGTTTTTATCCAGTGTGCAGGTCAGAGAGATGAAAAGCATGTTCCCTACTGTTCCTCTGTTTGTTGCAATGTATCGCTCAAACAGGCCAAATATGTCAGAGACTCGGATCCGGATGCTGGTGCATTTGTCATATACAAAGACATGCGTACCCTCGGGCTGTACGAAAACTTCTACAAGACATCCCAGGATGACGAAGGCGTTTTTCTGACCAAAGGCGAAGTTCTTGGTCTTGAAGAGGGTCCGGGAGGAAATATATACGTCGAAATCAACAACCATCTTCTCGGCAGAACGATGAAGATCAATGCTGATATGGTCGTACTTGCCACCGGCATGGTATCTGGCATGGTTCCTGAAGACAGAGGTGTAAATAATCTCACTCCTGAGTACATCGGCAATTTTGTCAAGAGAGAAACCTCTGATGGAGAAATCGTAGAGCTGGAGCCACTAAGTCTTGCCCTGAACCTGAAATACCGCCAAGGCCCTGAAATGCCGCATCTCAAATGGGGCTTTCCTGATTCACACTTTATCTGCTTCCCTTACGAGACCAAAAGAACGGGCATCTATGCCGCTGGCGCTGTCCGCCATCCGATGGACGCAGT
The DNA here is from genome assembly GCF_000020645.1 of Pelodictyon phaeoclathratiforme BU-1. Lineage (GTDB taxonomy): Bacteria > Bacteroidota > Chlorobiia > Chlorobiales > Chlorobiaceae > Chlorobium > Chlorobium phaeoclathratiforme. The sequence goes on along the minus strand of NC_011060.1, from coordinate 34,316 downwards.
GCAGTCGGTAGGCGATGCAACGGGCGCAGCACTTAAAGCTATCCAGTGTATCGAACTCACGGCGCAAGGGCGTGCCGTGCATCCCAGAACCTGGGATCGTACCTATCCGGAAATCAGGGTTGAAAGCTGCACCCAATGCAGACGATGCACGGTCGAATGCCCCTTTGGAGCCTACGATGAGGAGAAAGATGGCACCCCGCTTCTCTATCCTTCACGCTGTCGTCGCTGTGGAGTATGCATGGGCGCATGTCCACAACGGGTTATCTCATTCAAGGACTACAGTGTTGACATGATTTCCTCTGTCCTGAAATCAATCGAAGTCCCTGACTCGGGTACCTTTATTCTCTGTTTTGTCTGTGAAAACGACGCCTATCCCGCACTTGACATGCTGGGACTGAACCGGGTTGGCCTGAATACCAATTTCAGGTTTATTCCCTTACGCTGCCTCGGTGGCCTGAATCTGGTCTGGATTGCCGATGCCCTCTCACAGGGTGTTGACGGTATCCTGCTTCTCGGTTGTAAATTCGGAGATGACTATCAGTGCCACTATATCAAGGGCAGTCAGATGGCAAATGAACGACTTGGAAAGGTTCAGGAGACTCTTAGTCGTCTGATGCTTGAATCGGAAAGGGTTGAACAGGTACAGCTTGCTATCAATGAGTGGGAAAAACTGCCTGGCATTATCGAGGAGTTCTCAAAAAAAGTTGAAGCAATTGGTGAAAATCCGTACAAAGGATTCTAAAATAATTACTACGAATAACAGAAACAGGCCCTCTCAGATAACAACCTGTTTCTGTTGTCCATGTTTATTCCGCTGTTAATTTTGGAGGTTTTTTATGGCTCAAGAAACTGCATTTACACCAGATATCAAGTTTATCAGGGAGCTGAAAGCTGCTGGTGCCGATACAATGAAAAAGTGCTATCAATGCGCTACGTGCTCTGTCGTATGCCCATTGTCTCCTGATGACAGGCCGTTTCCGAGAAAGGAGATGGTGATGGCACAATGGGGACTGAAAGATGAATTGCTCAAGAGCGCCGACATCTGGCTCTGCCACAACTGCAACGATTGTTCCAAATACTGTCCTCGGGGAGCCCGACCTGGTGATGTGCTTGCAATATTGAGGAAAAGCGTCATTCAGGAAAACGCATTCCCCAGGATAATGGGCAAGATTGTTGGCGATCCGAAAAATATCTGGCAGGCCATGGCAATTCCTGTGCTCTTTTTTCTCGTCATCCTTGGTATCACCGGACACCTGAACTTTCCTGAAGGAGAGATTGTCTTCTCCAAGTTTTTTCCTGTCCACTATATCGACATGATTTTCGTTCCACTCTCAGCCCTTGCAGTGCTCATGTTTGCGGTCAGCATGAGCCGGTTCTGGAAAAATATCAGCGCAGAATCTGGCAACAAACTGCCGAAAGGCGATTTTCTTCCGAGCTTTATGGAGACGCTCAAGGAGATCATGTTGCACTCAAAATTCAGGAAGTGTGACGAAAACAAGGATAGAGGCATAGCTCACGTACTTGTTTTTTATGGCTTTATCGGTCTCGCAATCACGACTGCCTGGGCAGTATTCTATCTCTACGGGCTGAAATGGGAATCACCATATCCGCTTGACGATCCAGACATTCTTGCACTGCTGGGTGGATCAACAACCATGGTCTGGATTGCAAGAACCATTTTCAAGCTTGTTGCAAACATCAGCGCCATTTCGCTTCTTGCCGGCGGAGTGCTGATCATTAAAAACAGGCTTAAAGAGCGTGGATTTGAAACCAGCACATCCTCTTTCGACTGGATATTTGTAGGAATCGTCCTGCTCGTAGGTCTGTCGGGCTTCCTGGCACAAGTAATGCGAATGATGAATTTTCCGCCTGTAATTGCATACAGCACCTATTTCATCCATCTGGTGCTGGTGTTTTACATCATCATCTACATGCCTTATTCAAAGCTTGCACACTTTGTCTACAGAACCGTAGCTATTACCTATACCAAAATGATGAAGCGGGATGTAGAAATGTAATGCAGCAGGGAAACTGAATGCTCTTGAAAGGGATCGCCGCAAAAACTGCGATCCCTCTTTTTTTTGCACTCACTCTTCTATGATCTGGCCCTTCATGCCATCAGGAGTAAAGACGCACATGGCCTCAAAAACCCCGTTATCCGGATAGCACATGCAACGGTAGGATGCCGTTTTGTTAAAGTTGGTTTTAAGATTGTTCCAGCCGTTGGCGTAAAGCTTGCAATCATCATTGAAACAGATGTAAAAGTAAGGTGTACACCAGCCAAGCCCATCCCCATAATTAAAAGGAGGTGGCTCACATTTTTTCATTTTCGTTCCGCAATGGGGGCAATCCGGAGCTTCCGTAATCTTCATAACACTGCTGATTAACACGATTTTTTAGGTAAATTGATGGCGTTGAGTGAGTTACCCAGAGCATTATGGCTTGAAACAAAGCCGCCCCGGAAACTCATCCATGATAAATCATCTTCACAGTATATACAATTTATTTTACTTGACAGCCCGCTCTTCTTTCTGCTTTTCTGCGGGGTTAATGACGGTAACGAATTAAAACAGGTGGATTATGGAAAACTTCCTTGACAAGCTCGGTATAGAACTCAATGAACAAACCAGACTAACCAGCGAAAGCACCTTTCAGTTCAGTTGCCACAAAGGGCTTTCGTGCTACAACAACTGCTGCAGCAATCCCGATATTTTCCTCACTCCGTATGACATCCTGAGGATGAAGAACAGGCTCGGTCTCTCGTCAGCCGAATTTCTTTCGGCATACACCGAACCGGTAATCCAGCAAGAATCGAAGCTCCCTTTTGTCAGGCTGAAACTGCACGATGAGGGCAAGTGCAAATTTGTTGCAGAAGAGGGGTGTACCGTTTACAATGACCGGCCTCTGGCATGTCGTTATTACCCGATCGGCTTCGGCATCCACAAAAACGCAACGGCAGGAGGAAACGACTTCTATTTTCTCATAAAAGAAGCGCACTGCAAGGGGTTTGAGGAAGAACAGGAGTGGACAGTCGGAGAGTGGCGAAAAAGCCAGGAGATCGATGACTATGACGACAAAAACAGGGTCTGGATGGACATCATTCTCGACAAAAAACTGCTGAGTCCCGAACTCGAACCAAATGAAAAAAGCCTGAAAATGTTTTTCATGGCCAGCTATGACCTCGATGCCTTCAGGGACTTTATGATGGAAAGCCGCTTCCTTCAGGTGTTCGAGGTAGATGATGAACTGCTTCAAATGGTAAAAACCGACGAAGCAGAACTGATGCTCTTCGCCCACCAATGGCTGCAGTACGCCCTCTTCAAAAAACCAACCATGACGCTGCGGCAATCATGAGCGTTCTCCAAAAATAAATCCAGCAGGAACGCTGAAAAAAACGCAGGGCACAGAAAAAGAGCGCCCTGCGTTTTTTGAGAGCACCTGGCTACAATGACAATCAGTAGGTAACCACCGAGTCAGCACTCATCACTTCATGAACAAGTGTTCCGGCGGCGCCGATCTGCACACCATCGACCAGATCCCCGGGAGCAATATCTCTTTCCTTAATACACGGGGAACAAAGATAGAGTTTTCCACCCATATCCATGAAGGTATCAAACAGCTCTCCGAGAGGAGCAAACCCCTCAGCCCTGACCTTTTCTGCCTCTCCTTTTTTTGCCAGAACCACCGCCGATGACTGAAGAAACATCACAACCTCAACATCCAGTGACTGTGATGCCGTAGCAAGCACGAATGGCAGGGTGGCCTTCTCATGGTTTTCTTGACCAATGGTACTGATAATGAGCAGTTTGCTGCTTTCCATATGAGTATGGTTTTTAGAGTTCCTGAATATCTGCAAATGTTCGATCGCTGATATCGATCCTTCAGGATACAATATAGTGCAACGTAAAAATTTTTTTATCGATAGCGGGAACTCTCTTTTGCTCATTCAGCCTTCATCACCGAATCTCTTTTAACCACACCCTTTCCTGATTTATCCCTGCTGGTTTGTTATATTCCTTGTTTTACTCTGTTAAACGGGAGTACCCGGAGCTATTTTTCCACACTATTTTGAACGAACGATGAGCAATTCTGACCAGACACGGGTGCAAAGTGTCAATCTGCCTCCTGATAAGGTGATGCATAAACTGGTTTCACTGGCCAAACGTCGAGGGTTTATTTTCCCGTCATCGGAAATCTATGAGGGACTCTCCTCATGCTTCGACTATGGGCCACTGGGCAGCGAGATGAAAAGAAACATCAAGGAACTCTGGTGGAACTCAATGACCCGTCGCCACCAGAATATTGTAGGGCTTGATGCATCGATCATGATGAACCCGAGGGTATGGGAGGCTTCAGGTCATGTAGCAAGCTTCAACGATCCGATGATTGACGACAAAACCACCAAAAGGCGCTACCGTGCTGACCATCTGATCGAAAACCATATTGAGAAATTGCGACGGGACGGCAAGGAGGAAGAGCTCCTGAGGGTACAAAGCGCATATGAAGCCGTCGCCGGGGCAGAGGACTCGAACCGTGCACTCTACGATATTATCATTGCCGAAGGGATCAAGGCACAGGACACCGGCTCGGGTGACTGGACAGAGGTACGCCAGTTCAATCTGATGTTCCAGTGTAATATGGGCGCTGTTGCCGATAAATCAAATATTGTCTACCTGCGGCCCGAAACAGCCCAGGGGATTTTCGTGAACTTCCATAACGTTCGCGAATCTTCACGCATGAAGGTACCGTTCGGCATAGCCCAGATCGGCAAAGCCTTCCGAAACGAGATTGTGAAAGGAAACTTCATCTTCCGCATGGTAGAGTTTGAGCAGATGGAGATGCAGTACTTCGTCAAACCCGGTACCCAGGCGGAAGCCTTTGAGGCATGGAGAGAAGAGCGGTTTGCCTGGTATACCAGCGCCCTTGGCCTCAGAAAGGAGAAACTGCACTGGTACAAACATGACAAGCTGGCCCATTATGCCGACCTTGCCTACGACATCAAGTTCGAGTTCCCCTTCGGTATTGAAGAGATTGAGGGGATTCACTCCAGAACCGATTTTGATCTGAAACAGCATCAGGAGTATTCCGGCAAAAATATGGAGTATATCGACCAGCTCACCAATGAGCGCTACCTCCCCTATGTGGTGGAAACCTCTGCCGGATGCGATCGACTCTTCCTGGCGCTGCTTGCAGATGCCTACACAGAAGATACCGTTGATGGCGATGAACGTGTTGTGCTGAAACTCTCACCGAAAGTCGCTCCCATCAAAGCAGCCGTACTGCCGCTGATGAAAAAGTGCGGAATGGGAGAGATGGCCTCACTGCTGAGAGAAGAACTTTCAGCGGCACACCTTGTCCAATATGATGATGCAGGCTCTATCGGCAAACGCTACCGCCGCCAGGACGAGATCGGCACACCCTTCTGTATCACGGTTGATCATCAGTCTCTGGAGGAAAACAGCGTCACCGTACGTTACCGCGACACGGCAACACAAGAGAGGATCGAAATTTCGAGGGTACGGGAATTTCTCGCCTCAAAACTAATCACGCTTTAAGCTATGCGTTATGATGTCGCAGTAATCGGTGGTGGCCCCTCAGGAGCCGTAGCAGCCGCCGTACTGGCCAAAGCCGGAATATCAACCGTTCTCATTGAACGAAACCTTGACAACGTCAAACCCTGCGGGGGAGCAATTCCTCTTGGTCTTATCGAGGAGTTCCAGATTCCTGCCGAATTGATAGAAAAAAAGCTCTCCCGCATGAGAGCCCGCTCTCCAAAAGGGAGGATCATTGAAATGCATATGCCGAACGGCTATGTCGGCATGGTACGACGCGAAAAATTTGATCGCTATCTGCGTTCTGAAGCTGAACGGGCCGGAGCCGTCATTGTTGAAGGACTGGTCAAATCCATCTCACACTCGGGAGACGGCTTTGTCATCAATACACTCAACGACAAGGTGGCGCCACTGCGAGCTCGCAAGATTATCGGAGCCGACGGCGCAAACTCAAAAACTGCCGATGAACTGCACTTTCCGCTCAACGAACTGAAGGTGATTGCCATGCAGCAGCGATTCAAATACACCCCGGCCATCCAGAAATTCAGCGATATCGTTGAAATATGGTTTGACGGCGAGGTCTCTCCTGACTTTTATGGGTGGATTTTCCCCAAGGCGGATCATCTGGCAATCGGTACCGGGACAGAGGACAAGCGGCACAACCTCAAGGCGCTCCAGAAACGCTTTATTGAAAAAATCGGGATCACCGATGCCCCCTATCTTGACGAAGCTGCAAAAATCCCGATGAAGCCACGCAAATCATTTACCCAGGAGAAGGCGATCCTTGTCGGAGACGCTGCAGGACTGGTCACACCGGCAAACGGAGAAGGAATCTTCTTTGCCATGCGCTCCGGAAAACTTGGGGCTCAGGCCATGATTGAGCATATAAAAAACAAGACCCCCTTGCAGAACTATGAAAAAGAGTTCCGCAAGCTCTATGCTCCGATCTTTTTCGGTCTTGAAGTGCTGCAGGCAGCCTACTACCGTAACGACCGACTGAGGGAGAGTTTTGTCGCCATATGCGCCGACGATGATGTACAGCAGATAACCTTCGACTCCTATCTCTATAAAAAAATGGTGCCTGCTCCCTGGTCAACCCAGATGAAGATCTTTTCCAAAAATATCTACCACCTCATCAAGGGCTGCTAAATGTTACTCTCTCTTCCCAACTGGATTATCCATCTCTCATCAGCGCTTGAATGGGGAATTGCTGCCGCACTGCTCTTCCACTATGGAAAAATAACGGGGCGGCGCGACATTCGCCTCTTTGGCCTCGCCATGCTGCCACACTGGAGTGGCAGCTTTTTTGTACTGGGTTATCACATCTCCGGTGACACCATTCCGATACTTCTCGATATGTCGGAACTCATCAATCTCTTTGGCAGCACAGCTCTCCTGCTCGCCACACTGAACCTGCTGAAAAGCACCAAAAAAACCTCAGCAACCAGTTATACTGCCGCTCTTGCTGCCATCATGATTGCCGGAAAACCACAATCCTACCTTGGGGCCGATATCTTTGACGCGATTCTCCAACTCTCAAGCGTAGTTTATATAACCTTTCTGGTACTGCTGCTGAAAGTCTGGCGCCGTGACCGGACAATTTTTTCCGGTCTGACTGTTGCCGGCTTCTGGTTTGTGCTGATATTCATCTCAGTCACCATCTTCTGCATGTACCTCGCCACCGTCGTCAGAGGGTATCCAACACTTTCACACGACGACCTGCTGCACGGATTGGCCGAAAGCCTGCTGAGCATCAGCAACCTCATGATTGCCATCGGTGCTCACCGTAAAATCAGGGAGTATAAACGGGAACAACTGAATGCCATTCAGGGATGAAGAATCCGTGAATAACCACGGGAATCAGAAAAGAGCCAAACGGCTTTTTTGACCGCCGTGTCATGCCCAATTTCTACCGTTCGTGCAATACGATCATTGAAATGGCGGAGAATTTCCACTTCAAGAGCCTGGGCAACATGCTCCGACTCTGCTGTAATCTCCTGCTTCTTGAGCCGATCGATCTCCTGCTGAAAAGCAGTGACACTCTGAGAATCACTCTCCGTATTTGTCGACTGAACCTTCTTCATACTCTCCCGCAACTCATTGAAACGGCGTTCGGAATCGGAGGTGTAGACAAATTTCCTGCGCTGCAGAAAATCAGCAAACGATACCATAACCGCCGCACGGTCGAGTGGCTGCACAGGCATCACCGGGTTCAGGGAACGATACGCGGAAGAAAAAAGAAAGATGAGGCCCCTCTTGTTCAGCTCCGAAAGATAAGGAGAGGTAACCGGTTCAGGGAGCTGGATATCGGGCAGAATACCACCTCCGCCATACACTTTTCTCTTTCCTTTGGTATAGAAAATCTGAGTTGCCGTCTCTCCCTGCGGTACGGGAATCACCTTGCGCGATTCACGCACCGCATTATTGACCTCTTTCTGGATCAAACGGCCCGAAGGAGTATAGTATTTCGACGTCGTCAGCTTCAGTGAGCTATTATAGGAAATCCGTATAACCGACTGTACCAGCCCTTTGCCATAAGAGCGCTCGCCAATAATAACCCCGCGATCAAGATCCTGAATCGCGCCAGCAACAATTTCAGCCGCTGAAGCACTCTGGCTGTTGATGAGAACCACAAGGGGAAGAGCGGGAAGCAGCGGAGGAGAGGCGGTTACATAGGATTTAGCCATTTCCGGAGAACGTCCCCGAATGGATACCACTTCACTGCCTTTACTGACAAAGAGCGAAGCAACATCAACGGCAACATTAAGCAATCCTCCCGGATTATTTCTGAGATCAAGAATCAGGCCTTTAAGCTGAAAATGCTGCTCTGAGGCCTGACGCAAAAGGCCCTGAATGGCTTCACGCAGATCATCCATCGAATGGGAACCGAAACTCTTCATCTCGATATAGCCCGTACCGTCAAGAATACCGGAATAACTTACGGTGCTCACCCGCACCTCCTCCCGCATCAGTGTCGAGGAAAAAGAGGGGACGCCCTGACGCTCAATCAGGAAGGTAATCGGTGAACCGGCAGGCCCCTTGATCAGGGTTTTAACCTCATCCAGCGACATTGTCCTGATCTCCCGACCGTTGATAGCAACAATAGTGTCCCCAATCCTGAGGCCCGCTTTTGCCGCAGCATAGCCATCAACAACCGATGTAACATAAAACAAAGTGTCAACAGAGGCAATCGTAATGCCGATACCGGCATAGTGCCCGCTGGTCAGCTCATCGAGTTCATCCGCATCATTTTCGTCCAGAAAAACCGTATACGGATCAAGGGTACGAAGCATGCCATCGATACCGGCATACATCAACCCACTGACATTCAGCGTATCAACATAGCCTTTTGAGACCTCACTATAGACCTCACTGAAAAGGTCAATACTTTTGACAATATCAAAATACTCTCTGTCAGCAGAACTGGCAGAGTCAGCGGGAGCCAACCGGGCAGGCTCCGCTGAGAGGAGGAGTGCAGGAGAGTGTGCTGAAAAGAAAAAAAATGCGCCCATAAGGGCCAGCAAACCCTGTCGCAAAGAGCCTCTCCACAACCAGCCCCTGCTCCTCTTTTCGTTGCTCTGCATGCGTTTATCTGAGAGCCTCTTCAAGGGCTGTAGCGCTATCGGTCCTGTCGTCACGGTATTTGATAATCAGCGGTGTATAGATGGAAAGCCCGTGTTCAGCAGCAAAATCCCCCTTGATCTTTCGTGATCCGGCAACAACAACCGCCCCGGCAGGAATCACCAGCGGAGATTCGGAAGTTTTGCGGTAAATGGTATTCAGGGCAAGATCGTAAACAGGAGTTGACCCATTAAGAATCACCCCGGTGCCAATAACCGCACGCTCCTTCACAATGGTGCCCTCATAAATGCCACAGTTACCCCCGACCATCACCTCGTCCTCAATAATGACCGGCATGGCGCCGATCGGCTCCAGCACACCACCAACCTGAACACCAGCCGAAAGATGCACCTTTTTACCGACCTGTGCACAACTACCCACAAGGGCATGGGAATCTATCATGGTACCCTCATCAACATAGGCACCAACATTGACATAAGCAGGAGGCATCATCACCACCGAAGGCGCCAGATATGATCCATCACGCACAGCCGATCCTCCGGGAACAATACGGACATTATTGGCAAGCGTAATCTTTTTAAGCGGATAGGTATCCTTGTCGATAAAAGCAAACCCTGTCTCATGCTCATCAAGCGCAACATAACTCTCCTGCAATCTGCCAAGGCGCATACCAAGCAAAATTCCCTCCTTGACCCAGGAGTTGACCCGCCACTCTCCTTCAAATTTTTCCGCAGCCCTCACCAGCCCCTCATTAAGCAACTGCTTGAACTGATTAAACACACGCCTTGCTTCCGGAATTTCCCAGAGCGCAGACGCGCCAAGTGAAGAAAAACCCAAAATCGCATCTTTTAAAGAATCATACTGTCCCATAACACACATTCTGCTCTGATTACTGATTAGATATCGCCATATTCGGCGGTAATATCCTTGTTATTTTTTCTGCTGTAGAAGCGGAAATCGTCGCTTCTGAGACTTTCATCCGGCTTCACCTGAACAAAAAGCATGTGCTGGAGAAACCACTTCAACTCCGTTTTCATGTCACTGTTCTGCAACGGCTCAACCACAGTCGGACTGACATAAAGGTCAAGCTGCTGAAATTTCATATTGTGCTGAAGCGCATACTTCCTGAGCCAGCGCTCAATCTGGTTAATGGTCGTAAACCTTGCCTGCACCACCCCGGTACCTCCACATGCAGGACACTGATCGCCCATCCGCTGCATCAAACTTGGACGAATTCTTTCCCTGGTAATCTGCATGATACCAAAATCAGACATGGGAAGAATATTTGATTTCGCCCGATCATTGCGCAATTCGGTTTTCATGGAATCATAAACCTTCTTGGCATTTTTCTGATCAAGCATATCGATAAAGTCAACAACAATAATGCCGCCGATATCACGCAGCCGCAACTGCCGCACAACCTCCCGCGCCGCCTCAAGATTGGTTTTCAGAGAGTTCTCCTCCTGCTCCCGCTTGGCTGCATACCTTCCACTGTTGACATCAACAACCACCATCGCCTCGGTATGCTCAATAATGATATAGCCACCCGACTTAAGCCATACCTTGCGCGAAAAGATCGACTCAACATCCTTGGCAATGCCATAGCCTTCGAACAAGGGAAGTTTTCCCTGATAGAAGGTGACATTTTTCACCATCTCAGGCGCAGCCCACTGAATGTAGTTCAGCGTCTCCTTGTAAATAAGTTGTGAATTGGCAACAATCTCCGTGACATCAGAGGTAAGCGAGTCACGCAAAACACTCGATATGATCGTATCCTCCTTGAAAATCAACTGGGGAGGGGCAGCATCCTGCAGCTTTTCCTCAATCTGCGTCCACTTGGCAAGAAGCTTCTCAAGATCCTGCTTCAGCAACGTCTCCTCCTGATCTTCAGCAACAGTGCGGATAATGGCCCCAAAACCTTCAGGAAGCATGGAGCGCACCAGCTTTTTCAGTCTTGAACGCTCTTTGCGGGCAACAACCCTGCGGGAGACAGCTACCTGCCCTCCACCAAAAGGAAGCAGCACCATGAAGCGCCCGGCAATCGTAATATCAGAAGTAAGGCGGGAACCCTTGCTGCTGATCGGCTCCTTGATAACCTGCACCAGAATGGAGTCATTCGGCTTGAGCTTGCCAGCAATCATCTGTGTGTATGACTGCCTTTTCTCAGCCCGATCCTGATCATCTGCCGAAGGGGCCTTGCTGCCACTGCGGGCAGCCGACTTAACATTTGCACCCGCCGCCGGTTCATCACCACTGCGTGCACCCTGCGGCGCATCATCGCCATCATCCACACCGCCATTCTCATCATCATCATCATCCTCAATCAGCGCACGATAATCCTCATTTGTTGTGCCGACATCGGAAAAATGCAAAAAGCCATCCGACTTCTGGCCGATATCAACAAAGGCCGCCTTAAGCCCCTCCACAACCTTATGTACCCTGCCAAGATAAATATCACCAATACTCCTCCTGCTTTCGGGACGCTCAATAATCAATTCAACCAGACGTCCCTCCTCAACCAGTGCAACCTGTATCTCGTCACCGGTTTTGTTCATCAGCAACTGCTTATTCGAACTCTTCTTCATTTGCACACTCTTTAATAATGGCAAGAACCCGGGGGATTCCCCCCTGTTACAACTTCTCTAAAAATAAACAACAACACAGAACGGATCCCCAAAACCACGCCGCTCCCTTACAGGGAACATTCTCCAACTGATAACTCTTTTTTGTTTCATCCGCCCAGCGACAGCCGTCAGGCGGAAAAATGAGCCGAATGGCCTGCAGATTGACGATCAAGATAAGAAATAATAGACAGGAAACCGCCAAAACCGGCACAGAGGAGGCTGCGCACATGCGTCGTTACGATCAAGAACCAAAGCCCTTCTTGGCGGCTTTCTATTTGCAAGATTTCTTTGAAGTTATGTACATTGAACGTATCAGTTTTTTCGTGTTGCGTTTCACTCCTTTCACGTTATGCCGGATAAAAATTCTCTGAACCAAACTCCCGAACAGAAAGCTCGTGACGCCATCGACTGCCAACTCATGGCGGCAGGATGGGCTGTTCAGGAAAAGAGCCGGATCAACTGGCCGGGGAAATAATCGAAAACCTCGAAGCCGGGCTGGCAAGCTTTCAGGAGATTCTGGGGGTGCTGAACAGAGATTGAACTTACCCGCACCCTTATGCGATGAAAATGGTCGGGAACTCTTTTCCCATCCGGCCTCTCAGGAATTGCAGAAAATGATGGATTTCAGGTTGTCATGGTGGCAAAGGAGATTTGACTGACTAAAAGCACTCAGATGGTAATTTTTTTTCAACGTGATTTATTTTTTACATTTATTAGTTGCGTTTTGATATCACTTAGTGATACTTGTTCGTGCATAAAAAACAGCAAAAAATTTTAACCAGGATCTTTGAAGATCCGGTACGCTCTGACGTGAAGTGGTGCGATATTGAAACGCTGATACAGGGTCTGGGAGCAGAAATTTCCGAGGGAAACGGATCAAGAGTACGGATTTTTTTGAATGGGGTTCGTGCAGTTTTTCACAGGCCGCATCCCGAAAAGGAGTGTGACAAAAGTGCGCTTAAATCAATAAGACGTTTTTTACAAGAAGCAGGAGTGGAGTACCATGCTGAACTATAAGGGATACACAGGGCATATTGAGTTTGACGATGAGGCCGGTCTGTTTCATGGCGAGGTAGTCGACACGAAAGATGTCGTCACCTTTCAGGGACGCAGTGTTGATGAGATCGTGCAGGCGTTCCGGGATTCTGTCGATGATTATCTCGAATTTTGTGCAGAGCGGGGCGAAAAACCGGATAAGCCATTTTCCGGTAAATTTGTACTGAGAATGAACCCGGAACTGCACCATGCCATTCATCTGAAGGCAATAAAAGCAGGAAAAAGCCTAAACAAATGGGTCAATGATACACTCCAGTCAGCCTGAAAAAGGCTCCATCTTTTGAGAAAGATAAATACAGGATGTGTACTTTTTCTTTTCGTAACGCAGATTAATCTTTCCACCGATGATTACCGACACAACCCTCGCCTTTCTCCGTGAGTTGAAGGGCAATAATGAGAGAGTCTGGTTCACGGAGCACAAGAGCGAGTACCAGCAGGCTTATGGTGAGATGCTCGATACGGTGCTTCAGCTTCTTGTGGCGATCTCTGCGTTTGACCAGGGTATTGCCCTCTCCGGCCTTGATCCAAAGAGCTGCATGATGCGCATCAACCGGGATATCCGGTTTTCAAAAGACAAATCTCCCTATAAGACGAATTTCTTTGCCTTCATCAGCAAAGGCGGAAGGAAAGGCCCCCTCGGAGGTTACTATCTCCACATCGAGCCGGGTGCAACGTTTGCCGGGGGAGGCATCTATATGCCCGAAGCCGCCGTTCTGGAAGAGCTCAGGCGGGAGATTGATGCTCATTTCGCCGAGTGGCAGTCACTCATTGCTCAAAAAGAGTTCTCTTCTCATTTTCCGGAAGGGATCCTGCCTTCAGGGAAGCTGGTCAGGCCGCCAAAGGGGTATGACAGCACGAATCCGGCAATAGAGTATCTCAAGTTCAAGGGGTATTACACCCAGCGCTTTTTCACCGATGATGAAGTCACCAATCCCGGATTTGTGGCGGAACTTGCCAAAACATTCGGTGTAGTGAGCCCCCTTGTCCAGTTCCTGAATGGTGCTTTATCAAGGGAGTGAGAGGCATCAAGGGTTTTCACTGCATGTCAGGAATGTGCCACTTTACAACAAAGAACCGAGGCAAGAAGAAGAGATGATTACCGATTACGAATGGCCTCTGTGGCAAACAACGGCACTTGTCTGCGGTATTGACGAGGCGGGCCGGGGGCCACTTGCCGGGCCTGTGGTTGCGGCGGCGGTTATCTTCCCTCGCTGGTTCAGGCCGGTTGGTACGATACTTGAGAGGGTGAATGATTCAAAGAAGCTCTCGGCGGCCGAGAGGGAATTGCTTGCCCCTGCCATCCGGAATGCGGCGGCTTTCTGGGCGGTTGCTGAAGTTGATCCTGAGACCATTGACCAAATCAACATCCTCCAGGCGACCATGCTTGCCATGAACCAGGCTGTTGCAGCATTACCGATCCAGCCAGAGCTGCTTCTTGTTGACGGCAACCGGTTCCGCACGGAGCTCCCAATCCCTTATGAAACTGTTGTGAAGGGTGATTCGAAGGTCTTTTCAATTGCGGCTGCATCGGTGCTGGCCAAAACCCATCGGGATGAGCTGATGGTGGCGTACGCCAGTGAGTACCCGCAATACGGTTTTGAGCGCCATGTCGGCTACCCCACCAGGGCGCATGTCGAAGCTATCCGCCAGCATGGACGCTGCCCGATTCACCGCCAGAGCTTCAGGCTTCGTCAACTGGGTGAAAAGCCATGACTACAGGGTACGACCCGCATCTGCTCGGTCAGGAGGGTGAACAGCTCGCGGTTAACTACCTTGTCCAGAAGGGGTATCGCATCCTTGAGCGCAATTACCGTTTCCATCGCAATGAGATTGATATTATCGCCCGGCAGGGCAAAACACTCTGCTTTGTTGAGGTAAAAACCCGCCTCTCTTCTGCCAAGGGGCACCCGGCTGAAGCGGTGACACTCCAGAAACAGCATGAGATCATCAAGGCGGCACGGGCTTACCTTGCTCTCCACAGCGCAGGGGAGTGCGACTGCCGCTTCGACGTGCTTGCAATTCGCGTGCAACATATGGAGGAAAAACGGATAAGCTCGTTTATTATTGAACATTTTCCCGATGCTTTCTGGGCTTGATTCCTCGCCGATAGGCAAGCATTATGACGGCATTTTTATTATCTTGAGGTTCAATTTCCATCTCACCAGTTATAGCTGACTATTATGCAGGAAGACGATATCCTTTCCCTCCCGACACCTCCGACAGAAGCGAGCTACGGAGCAACCAACATCCAGGTTCTTGATGGCATCGAGCATGTCCGCATGCGCCCTGCCATGTATATTGGCGATATTTACAGCCGTGGCCTTCACCATCTTGTCTACGAAATTGTCGACAACTCGATTGATGAAACGCTTGGTGGCTTCAACGATTATATCTTTGTCTCCCTGAATCCTGATGGATCGGTTACGGTGATTGACCATGGTCGGGGTATTCCGGTGGATATTCATCCGGAAAAGCAGAAATCGGCGCTTGAGCTGGTCATGACGGTCATTGGCGCTGGCGGCAAGTTCGACAAGGGGGCATACAAGGTCTCCGGCGGTCTGCATGGTGTTGGCGCTTCGGTGGTCAATGCCCTTTCGGAGTGGTGTGAGGTCGAGGTCTCCCGCGACGGCAAGCTCTATTTCCAGCGCTTTGAGCGGGGCGTTCCACAGGGTGATGTCAAAGTTATCGGCAGTTCAGACCATCGCGGTACAAAAACCACCTTTCTGCCTGACCATCTTATTTTCAAGACTACCGAGTTACGCAAGGATATCATTATCGACCGTATGCGGGAGCTTGCATTCCTCAACAAAGAGCTCTCGATAACGGTGCAGGATACTGAAGGGTTCCAGGAAATCTTCCATTATGAAGGCGGAATCAAGGAGTTTGTCCAGTTTACCGATCAGAACCGCCTCAACCTGCTCAAGGAGCCGATCTATCTTTACGGCGAACGGGATAGTACCATTGTTGAAATAGCGCTCCAGTATAATGATACCTATCAGGAGAATGTCTTCAGCTATGTCAACAACATCAATACGCATGAGGGAGGCACACACGTTACCGGCTTCCGCAAGGCTCTGACCAGAACACTTAATGCCTATGCGCAGAAGAACGATTTGCTGAAAAACCTGAAATTATCCCTGACTGGTGATGATTTCAAGGAGGGGCTGACTGCAGTTATCTCCGTCAAGGTGGCTGAACCGCAGTTTGAGGGGCAGACCAAGACCAAGCTTGGAAACTCAGAGACGCAGAGCATTGTCGAAACCGTCATCAATGAGCAGTTGTCGGAGTTTGCCGAAAGCAATCCGAATGTGCTCAAGATGATTATTGAGAAGGTGAAGGGTGCAGCCATGTCGAGAGAGGCGGCCCGAAGGGCAAAGGAGCTTACCCGCAGAAAATCGGTGCTCGAAAGCTCTGGCCTTCCAGGAAAACTTGCTGACTGTTCGATCAATGACCCGGAGCATTGTGAACTCTATATCGTCGAGGGTGATTCGGCAGGCGGCAGCGCCAAGCAGGGTCGCGACCGGAGCTTCCAGGCAATTCTTCCTCTTAAAGGTAAAATTCTGAATGTGGAGAAAGCCCGGCTGCACAAAATGCTTGAGAACGAGGAGATCAAGACCATCATTCTTGCTCTTGGCACCAGTTTCGGTGAAGAGGAGTTTTCGGTTGAAAAACTGCGGTATGGCAAAATCATCATCATGACTGATGCTGATGTTGACGGAGCACACATCAGAACTCTGCTCCTGACCTTCTTCTTCCGCTACATGCGTGCCCTGATTGAAGCTGGCAGAGTCTTTATTGCCCAGCCTCCGCTTTACCTGGTTAAATCAGGCAAAGATCAGCAGTATGCATGGGATGATGAGGAGCGCAACAGTATTTCAGATGGCATGAAGAAGATGCAGAAGGGTAAGGCGAATATCCACATCCAGCGATACAAGGGTCTTGGAGAGATGAATCCTGAACAGCTCTGGAGTACCACCATGGACCCGGCTCACCGCTCACTCCTGCTGGTCAACGTGGAAAACGCCATGGAAGCAGACCAGGTATTTTCCACGCTTATGGGAGACAAGGTTGAACCCCGGAGAGAATTTATCGAGAAAAATGCACGTTACGTCCGCCGCTTAGATGTCTGAAGTACGGACGTAAACCTCCTTGCGGAGCTGCTCCACCCACTTGATAAAGATCTGCTGATTTTTATCCGCGAGTGCCAGCTCTTCGAGGTACGCATAATCTTTTTCGGTATTAAGCTTATGAGCTGGAATGCGCTCATTCAACCGGTATATCGCATAGAACGGCTCACCCTGTGGCGGATCGATTTTCTGAACCTCACTGATATCTCCGCTCTTCTGCAATGTTGAGAGGATCTGCTGCAATTGAGGGCGTAACGCAAGAGGTGAAAACAGTGGATTTGATGACCCCGACAAAAGAATCGTACCTCCCTGCGCTGCAGAAGCTGGATCTTCGGAATATTTTTTTGCCATATCAGCAAAAGTCTCTTTGCCACCCAGAACATCAGCACGCACGGCGTTGAGCTGCCGGGTCACCGATGAAAAATCTCCTGACTTGCGATCAAATCCAATGAGAATATGGCGAACATGGATCGAATTCGGCTCTTTGCTGAGCAACTGAATAAGATGATATCCATAACGGGTCTCAACGATATCAGAAATTTTTCCTTCATTGAGAGCGTAGGCTGCATTCTCGAAACTCGGTATAAGCTGACCTTTCGCGACAAAACCAAGATCACCTCCTGACTGGGCTGAACCTGGATCCTGGGAGTACTGCCTTGCCATAGCAGCAAAATCGGCGCCACCTTTGATCTCCGTCCGAATCCGCTCCATCGTTGCAAGCGATTGTGCCTTCTCCTCCGCCGAAACGGGGGGATATTTGAGAATCTGGGAAACAGAGACCTCTTCAGGGATCTGGGGGATCTGCTCCTTGTTCGCCGAATAGAATGCCATCACTTCATCATAACTGACAGTAACCCCTGCGCTCTTTTTGCGCCGTAGCGTATCGACCAATTGCTGATTGCGCAGCTCCTGGCGAATCCCCTCAAGAATACCGGCAGAGGACTTGCCAAGACGGCTCTCCATATCAGCTTTTGAGGTGAATTTGGTACCCAGCTCCCTGAACCGTTCGCTTGCCGCAGAGGATATGGAATTTTCATCAATGCTGACACTGTCAATTTTGGCTTTTGCAAGGATGATTTTCTGATCAATCAGCCCATCAAGTATAGAGCGTGACAAACCATTGTTTTTGGTCAGTTCGGGATACTGCATGCGAGCCATGAGTTCCCTTGAATCTATTTCTGATTTAAAGATGACCTCATTTCCAACTACAGCAACAATCCGATCAGCCATGTCGGCAATGGCTGGCGCTTGCAGAGATGATGATCCGATAAAAAGCAGCAATGCGGCTTTCCCAAATACTTTTTTCATGCCCTGGTTTTCCTTACTGGTGAATGTTTATCGAGTTCCCTTGCCACTATGGGGACAAGGGAAAAAAGTGAATAAAAGAGCAGAGTGATCAGAACACATTCAGGATACCTTGCTTCCCCGTAAACGGACGGAGCTTTTTGTAATCCTGAGCCAATCATAGACAAGAGGTGCCGCCACAAAGATTGAAGAGTAGGTACCAATCAGGATACCAATAAAGACGGCAAAGGCAAAACCCCTGATTGCCGGTCCGGCAAAGATAAAGAGTACAAAAACACTGATCAGCGTCGTCCCCGAGGTGATGATTGTACGATTGAGAGTCTGGTTCATGCTTTCATTGAAAATCCTTTCATATTCAGAGGGTTTCTGACCCCGGATCCTCTCTCTGATACGGTCATAAACCACAACGGTATCGGTAATGGAGTAACCTGCTATGGTGAGGAAAGCCGCAATGATACTCTGATCCATTTCAAGGGGCATAAACGCAAAGAGGCCGCCAAGAATACTGAAAATTCCGAGAACTGTCAGCACATCATGCAAAATCGCAAGAACACCCGTTGCGGCAAATTTTGTTTCAAACCGGATGCCGACATAAATAAGAATCGCAATAAGGGCTGCAACAAGAGCTTTAACCGCAGACCATTTCAAATCGGATGCAATACTCGGACCCACAGCATCAATGCGAACAATTTCATGACGATTATCCTTGATCCGATCATTAAGTGCATTGGATACAAGCGATTTCAACTCCCCCGTATCTCCCTGGAAAACCGTGCTGAACAGAAAGGAGCGATCCATACCATACTGCTTCAGCGTGCCTGAAACACCTGCCGCATCAAGTATCGAACGAATCTGGCCGACATCAGCATCTTTCTCGAAGCGTATCACCACTTCAGAACCTCCCCTGAAATCAATACCGTAGTTCAGCCCTTTAACAGCGAGAGAAACAAGGCCCGAAACAAGCAGAACAAGAGAAAAACCGTACGCAATTTTACGATATCGGATAAAGTTAAAGCTGGTATTATGAAAGATCCTCATGGGTTGAAACGTCTTGAAATATTAACCGAAACTTTTGTCTGACATAAGATTTTTGATGAACAACAGATGGAAGATCTCTCTGGTCACCACAATGGCCGTAAACAAGCTTGCCGAGGTACCGATCATCAATGTTACAGCAAACCCCTGAATAGGTCCGATACCATACGTATACAGCAGAAATGCCGCTGAGAGGGTTGTCACATGTGAATCAAGAATCGAGGAAAATGCCCGTTCATAACCTTGCGTCACGGCAGTGATAACCGACTTGCCTTCAGCAAGCTCTTCACGTATCCGTTCGTAGATCAGAACATTCGCATCAACCGCCATTCCCATGGTCAGCACAATCCCGGCAATACCCGGAAGTGAAAGCGATGCATTAAAACCTGCAAGCACCGAGAGTACAATAAGGATGTTAAGCACCACAGCTACATCGGCAGCGATTCCCGCCTGCCGGTAATAAACCACCATAAAAACAGCCACAGCCACAAAACCCCAGATAATGGACTGCATTCCGGCGCGAATATAATCAGCGCCGAGTGATGGCCCAACCGTCCTCTCTTCAATAATGCGGACAGGAGCAGGAAGAGCGCCCGCTTTAAGGACAATTTCAAGATCTTTCGCCTCTTCAAGACTTTCAATCCCGTTGATCACTGAATTACCGTTTGGAATCTTTGACTGCACAACAGGAGCGCTGTAGACAGCTCCATCCAGCACAATTGCAATGCGCTTGCCGATATTGGCTCCCGTAATACGAGCCCATTTTGACGTCCCTTCGGAATTCATCGACATCAAAACCTCAGGCTGCACACCCTCTGAGCCGAAAGTGGCTTTTGCCTCTGTAATAACACCACCTGTCAGCTCAGGCCCCTTTCTGACCAGATAGATGGAATAGAGCTTTTCTCCATTTTTGCCCACATCGGGCTTGGCTGCAAGCAGTAACTCACTATCCGGAGGGAATAATGCCACGATGTCACTGCGGTGCAACAGCGATACAACATACTCCTTCGACTGCTCGGTTGTAAATGCGGTACCATTTTGAAAAACACCAATCACATCATAAAGCGGTGTTGCAGATGACTGCGGAGCAACGGGCGCCACAGGTTTGGGCACGGAGAGCGCAACAGGCGCCGGCAAGGCGGCTGATGATGAGTCAGGAACGGGAGCAACCTGTACTGCGGCACTATTCTGTTGGTTTTGAACAAGATATGAGTTGATTCTGTCCAGCGTCCTGACCATCACTTCAGGTTCACGAAGAAGTCTGAATTCAAGTTTTGCCGTCCCTTTGAGCAAGTTTCTCACCCTGTTTTCATCTGAAACACCAGGAAGCTCAATAATGATTTTCCTGCTTCCCTGTGTCGTAATGACTGGTTCGGCAACACCATATTGATCAATACGATTGCGGATAATCTCCTTGGCACGGTTCAGGGCATCTTCAGACTCTTTTTCCAGTTTCGAAACAATTTCCTGATCTGAATTGCGGATATCATAGAAATATCGGCTCAGGCGAATATTCTGACTCTTGAACTCGGAGGAGATAAGATCAATAACCTTTGCATCACTTTGCGATGCTTTTGTCCGAACATTCTGCATGATGGCAGTAAACTTCCCATCCTTATTCCATGCTTTCTGTTCAAAAAGATCCACCTGATCAACCTCCATAACCAGATGCATCCCGCCCTTCAGATCCAGACCGAGTTTCAGACTCTTTTTGCGGGCGTTTTCAAGCTCTTCGCGGTGATTCAGTACATATTTCAGACTATCCTGCGCTGAAGCAAAAGAATCGAGCTGCTTCGAAAGAGTGTAGTCACTCCAGGTTGGCCATAATGACCAGAGAGCCATAAGAGTGACAACGGCAATAAGAAGAAGGTTAAAACGTTTATTTTTCATTGATGGCATCGCGTTACGCTCGAAAGAAATAATTGAGCCAATATATAAAATGGGGTATTGATTATCTAACAATCTGCATCCCCACCCAAGATAGCCGGATCAACAGAGTGTAAAGTAAAAACCCGGCTTCCAGCCGGGCTTTTACTTCTGTCAACTACAAAAAAATCTTATCCCCATGTATCATGCACAATATTACTGTACCACCCTTCTGCAAACATGGCTTCCTCGTTGAGATGGTCATCATCAGCCGTGATTGGTGTCACTCCGCCAGCATCCTTGATATCAACGATACCCTCTGCGGTCAGTT
Source organism: Pelodictyon phaeoclathratiforme BU-1 (assembly GCF_000020645.1). Classification (GTDB taxonomy): domain Bacteria; phylum Bacteroidota; class Chlorobiia; order Chlorobiales; family Chlorobiaceae; genus Chlorobium; species Chlorobium phaeoclathratiforme. The sequence continues at coordinate 12,838 of NC_011060.1, read as the reverse complement.
TGTAAACACCTGCAACGGAAATACCATATCCGGGAGCAAGCAAACTGTAACAGGTATTGACCAGCGAAGGCGCTGCGGGTACTTTACCCTGGAATAAGCGGACAATGGCCGCCGCTGCCACTTTACCCTGACTACTTGCTGCAAAGCCAGATTTAGGCATCGCTCCGGCGATTGATGCATCACCGATAACATGGATTCCAGGATGAATGGTTGATTCGAACGAGACGGGGTTGATGGGGCACCAACCTGTTGCATCGGTCAGACCTGCATCAAACGCAATTTTTCCTGCCTTCTGGGGAGGGATGACGTTGATGACATCACCTTTCTCTACACCAAACTCAGTAGTCACGGTCATTGCCGCAGCATCAACCGCCGTTACCTTGCCACCTGCTGTACCTGATCGCCACTCAATCATACCGGGATAAAGACGCTCCCAACCCTTCTTGAACAGAGCCTGTTTTGAGAACTTGTCTTTTGGATCAAGAATAACAATTTTAGAGAGTGGTTTCTTTGCTTTCAGATAACCAGCAATCAGGCTGGCTCTTTCGTAGGGTCCGGGAGGGCACCTGAAGGGATTACCTGGAGGACAGATGAGCACCCTGCCTCCGTTCCTCATCTCATGAAGCTGTTTATGCAGCAGAATGGTCTGGGGGCCTGCCTGAAAAGCATGAGGCATTTGACTGTTAGCAACGCTCTCGCTGTACCCTGGTATGGAGTCCCATCTAAAATCGATTCCGGGTGAAACAATAAGACGATCATAGTTCAGCACCTGACCGTTTTTTAGCTTGACCGTGCTTTTCGAAGCATCAACCGCCACTGCATAATCAGCGATAATGTTGATCTGGTACTTATTCTTGAGGACGGTGTAGGTCTGGGCAATATCATTCATTGTTTTCAGATCACCGAGCACCCAGTTACTGAAAGGGCAGGTATAGAAGGTTGCTTTTGGCTCAACCAGCGTCACAGAAATTGATGGGTCAAGTTTTCTCAGGTATTTTGCTGCAGCAGCTCCTCCAAAACCGCCACCAATAACAACCACTCGTTTTGAACCGGCAAATGCCTTGTTCGACGAACCAAATATTCCGAATGCAGAACCAGCGACACCCGACAGAAGAAGTTTATTGAAATCCCGACGTGAAAGTTTATGCGTCATAATCATCCTCCGGCTTATTTGTTATTTTTTCCAAAATACTCGGCAATCAGCCGGATCTCTTCATCGGTATATCCTTTGGCATGGCGGCTCATAACCGTCGAGTAACGTGCTCCTGATTTAAAGGCTTTTAATGCCGTCTCAAGGTACTCGGTCGTCTTGCCTGAAATCGACGGAATAATGCCTACACTTTTACCATCCGTACCATGACATGATGAACAGGAAAGCGAAAGAACCAGACCACGCGGATTTGCCTCAGCACGTTTTGCCTGCACTTGCTTGACAGGCTTTGCACCGGCAGCATTCCCTGCAGCATAAGCGCCACTTCCTGTGGCAAGCGCTAACGTAGAGAAGGCGCATGCAGTCAGCCATACCCTTAATTTAACCGCCATAACGTATTTCCTCCATATTTAGTGATAAAAAGTCATTACCGTTCTCTAACCGGAACTCTATTATTGAACGACAGTGTCCGCAACAAAATGCTCATCCTTGTTGTCGATAAACGAAACTTTCACGATATCACCTTTCTTTCCGGAAAACCTGAACTGAAGAAAAGGATCTCTTGAAACTGATGGGCCAAGCTGAATATCAAAAAGAGGATTACCATTGAGAAAAGCGGCCCCCTCTTTTATAAAATGTGCTGCAACAAGATTACCCTGCTCATCTTTTCGTGAGCCGGATTCATTTGGGTGTGGAATAATAATTTTAACATGGACAATACCACTCTCCTCTCGGGCAAAAATTCTTACACTGCTGCTCATGGTAGAAAGATGTCTGATTCTTGATTAACAGGCTTGCGCCACTACCTCAACCTGCACGGATGTCACATAATATTTGCCACTCTCCCTCACAACAGCATGCAGCGCTGACCCCTCTTTCATCTTGATATTCAGTGAAAAATATGGCTGCATACTTTCGTGCAGATCACATTTGAAAACAAGAGGAGTAAGATTTTTTTCAACAAAGAGGAAAAGCTGATCGCACTTTAAAGAGGAATGAATTTCAACAGGCACAGCCGAACCGTCGGACGCTACAGGAGGCGCAACAATTGTTACTCCATTAGAGCGAAGAAGATCCTTTGTGCCCAGAGCATTCAGGAATGCTTGCTCCAATGAAGACTGCCTAAAAAATTCAGAGTTCCACTCTGCAAGCAGTTTCTCGGGAAACAACGATAAAAATGAAGAAATTATGGCTCCCGACGCAAGAAATTGTCTTCTTTTCATAGACATATTTACGGTTTAAAGGGGGGGACTACAAAGCTTTCAGCTAAGCCTGCCGGGTTTATTAGTATGCATAACTATATAGGTATATAAAGAAAGCGCCGATTTATTGCAATTTTTTTATTATCCCCCAATGCAATCACGGAAATCCGAAACGCAGACCGATACAAGCCGCACCCCTGAAGATATCAATCTTCCAACATAATTGCAGAGCCCGACTCATCCACTCATTCTTCTACATAACAAAATTATCCACAGCCATAACGCCACTCCACACAAAGATGCAGTATAAGACCAAACACTTTAATATCCAAAGTCAAAAAAAACAATACACATATAATACATATACCTGTTAACCACTTTAAACAAAGGAATATCGAACGGAAAAGTTCGATAATTCGTATCTTTGATAACAGCCATTCTTAATCAGTCAAACTAAATGTTTCACGTGAAACAATAAGCAGAAAATGTACGATATCATAGTTACTGGAGCAGGTCACGCTGGATGCGAAGCTGCCCTTTCTGCAGCAAGAATGGGTTCATCCTGCCTGCTTATCTCCTCTGATCTCACCGCAATTGCCCGGATGTCCTGTAATCCCGCAATAGGAGGCGTCGCAAAGGGGCAAATCACGAGAGAGATCGATGCCCTTGGGGGTGAAATGGCAAAAGCTATTGACGCCACCGGCATACAATTCCGAATGCTCAACAGAAGCAAGGGGCCAGCCATGCACTCTCCAAGAGCGCAGGCTGACCGAACATTATACTCACTGTATATGCGGAATGTTATCGAGAAGGAGGCTAATATTGATCTTCTCCAGGACACTGTTGTTGGTATTGAGTGCTCAGGCGGAGCTTTTTCAGGGGTGCGGCTTATGTCGGGACGTATCATCAATGGCAGGACGGCCATCCTCTCTTGTGGAACGTTTTTGAATGGCCTGATCCATATTGGCATGAATCATTATGCTGGTGGCCGAACCATTGCCGAACCTCCAGTATACGGGCTAACAGAGGATCTTGTTAAATATGGTTTTGCTGCAGGTAGACTAAAAACGGGAACACCAGCAAGAATAGATGCGCGATCGGTTGAGTACGATTTGGTTGAAGAGCAATCAGGTGATCCTCTGCCAATCTCATTTTCATTCAGGAACACCCCTGTCATTAACCGGCATCAGATTAGCTGTTTTGTTACAAAAACAACAAAAGCAACACATGAGATCCTGAAAAAAGGATTTGACCGATCTCCATTATTTTCAGGGAAAGTTCAAGGTATTGGTCCGAGATATTGCCCATCCATTGAAGATAAAATCTGTCGCTTCCCTGACAAGGATAGCCATCATATATTTCTCGAACCGGAAGGGTTCGATACCAATGAAATGTATGTCAATGGCTTTTCAACATCACTTCCTGAAGAGATTCAGTTAGAAGCGCTGCAATCTCTTCCCGGACTCCGTAACGTTAAAATGATACGCCCTGGATATGCAATTGAATATGACTACTTTTTTCCTTATCAAATCAATAGAAGTCTTGAAACAAAGCTTGTAAAGAATCTCTTTTTTGCAGGGCAGATTAATGGGACTTCTGGCTATGAAGAGGCCGCAGCACAGGGATTAATTGCCGGAATTAATGCCACACTTCTGCTTCGGGGACGAGCCCCGCTCCATTTGAAGCGCTCAGATGCCTATATCGGCGTACTCATTGATGATCTGGTTACAAAAGAGACGAATGAACCCTACAGAATGTTTACCTCTTCTGCTGAACACCGCCTGTTGCTCCGTCATGACAATGCTGATATTCGTCTCTGTCACCACGCAAAATCTGCAGGACTGATTGATGCCGATACCTTTTCTGACTGCACCAATAAAAAAAGGCTCATTGATACCCTCAATCAGCTCTGTCTTGACACGAAAATCAAGCCCGATGTTGCGAACACGTTACTTGCGGGACTCGGGCATCCACCCGTAACGACAACACAAAGCGCAGTGAACCTGTTAAAAAAACCAGGCGTACATTTTCACATGCTGCTTGAATCCGCTCTCTCTTTCAAAGAAAGCGTCTATGCAGTGACTGACGACCCATTAGTTTTTGAACAGGTTGAGATTGATCTGAAATATGAAGGTTATCTTAAACGGGATCTGTTAATGGCCGAAAAAATACTGCGTTTGGATTTGCATGAGATTCCCGCTTCTTTCAGGTACGATCATGTTACCGGCCTTTCAAATGAGGGAAGGGAAAAACTGATGAAGCTTCGACCCGAGACCATAGGACAGGCATCGAGAATTCTTGGTGTCTCGCCATCAGATATTTCTGTGCTCATGATACGTCTCGGCCGCTGAGCAACAGTGCGTGTTTCACATGAAACATAATCCTGTGTTTCCGCTCTCAATTAAACAAGCAATCATGGACAGCATAATCAGTGATATCGTAACCAACGATCTGCTCTTTGGTAAAGATAAAGAGGAGCGGATTGTTGGAGCATACCAGCTTTCAGACACCCATATTAGGCTATTCAACAGGGATGACAATGGGGTCAGTTATCATGATGAACCATTTTTTCCATTTTTCTTCCTTTCTGAAAACTCTTTACTGGACGGATTTATACCTGAAGAAAACGAGAAATTCTGGCTCGTAACGCTCGCTGGAACGAACTATTACAAGAATCTTGCGATTTTTCGGAATTGGAAGAATCATAGACGCGCTATTGATTTTATCAACAGAAAACGTCTTAACGACACAACAGAGAATCAGGATAAAAACACACAATACGATAATAATTCACTGCTCTACAGTAAAGGTGATGCTGTCACGCAATACTTTCTGCAAAGTGGAAAAACCCTTTTCAAGGGTATGATATTTGACGACCTGTATCGAATGCAGCTTGATATTGAGACCCATTATGATCCCATGAAGAGGCAAAATAGTGGAACAGCTCTTGATGATGATGAGGTGATTATCATTTCTTTGAGTGATAGCAGGGGATGGGAACAGGTTCTTCATTCTAAAAACAGGACGGAAAAGGAGCTTCTTGAAGAGCTTGTTACCCTTATTGTGAAAATGGATCCTGATGTAATTGAGGGACACAATATTTTCAGTTTTGATCTCTCCTATCTGCAGCGAAGATGTGATCGATATGGTATTCCTTTTGCCATTGGACGTAATGGGTTGTTAGCAAAAACATATCCAGCATCGATTCGTTTTGCGGAACGGAGCATTGATTATCCCTTTTTTGATATACCGGGACGCCATGTCATCGACACCCTTTTTCTGGTACAAAGCTATGATGTATCACGGCGCTCAATGCAGAGTTATGGACTAAAAGCAGTTGCAAAACATTTTGGTTTTGCCTCAAAAGAGCGTACCTACATCGAATACAAGGATATCGCCTCTCTTTGGCAAAATAATCATGAGAAGCTTCTTGCCTATGCCCTGGATGATGTGCGCGAAACAAGAGCGCTCTCATCACTTCTATCCGGCAGCAATTTCTACCTTTCACAAATGTTGCCATATACGTATGCCATGACCTCTCGTATTGGACAGGCTGCCAAAATTGAGGTACTCTTTGTAAGAGAGTATCTGCGTCGAAAGCAGTCAATACCAAAACCCACATCTGGTCAACAGCACTCCGGTGGATATACCGAGATATTTCTTAAAGGCATTCTTGGTCCTATTGTCTATGCGGATGTTGAATCTCTCTATCCTTCAATCATGCTTTCATATGATATTTGCCCTAAAAGTGATGAACTGAAAATATTTCCATTGGTACTTAACGACCTTAAAGAGCTTCGATTCAAAGCAAAAGAGAGAGCACGGAATGAAAATATTCTCGGAAAATCCACCCTTGCTGCCAATTTTGATGCCATGCAAAGTTCTTTCAAAATCCTGATCAATGCCATGTACGGTTACCTTGGATTCAGTGGAGGTATTTTCAACGATTTTTATGAGGCCGACAAGGTAACAACAACGGGACAGGCTCTTGCAAAAAAAATGATCATGGAATTTGAAGCAAGAGGATGCAAGATCATTGAGGTTGATACGGATGGTATTCTGTTTATACCACCTCCGGACGTGCAGAGCGAAATGGCTGAACGAGAACTGGTCAGTGAAGTCTCATCTCTTATGCCGTCTGGTATCAATATCGGCTTTGACGGGAGATTCAAAAAAATGATTTCCTATATGAAAAAAAATTACGCCCTTCTTGGATATGATAATGTGATGAAACTGAAAGGTTCTTCACTTACCAGCAGAAGTGGTGAGAAATTTGGAAGGGATTTTGTTAGAAGAGGATTTGAAACCCTCTTAACCGAGGATATCAATGGACTGCATAATCTTTTTACCGAATACAGAAACAAGATTTTAAATCATGAACTGGATATTTCTGATTTTTCAAGAACAGAAAGCCTGAAAAATTCACTCGAACAATATCTTGAAGATGTTAAATCAGGTAAAAGATCAAAGGCAATAACCTATGAAATCGTCATAAAGGCAGGACTGAACATAACAAAAGGGGAGAGAATAACTTTCTATATAGCAGGAACGGGCGCAGGATCATCTGCGTACGATAAAGGAAAGCTTGCGTCTGAATGGAAAAGAGAAAAACCGGATGAAAATACACACTTTTACCTCAAGCGTCTGGATGAGCATTGTCAAAAATTTCTTCCCTTTTTTAAACCCCAGGATTATAGTATGATTTTTTCTGATGATACACTGTTTTCTTTTTCTGCAGATGGTATTGAACTTCAAAGGGAGATACGACATACGGAGACAGATCCGTTCGGTGGAGAATTGACTTGACAGTCATTTTGTGAACAGTAATATTGCTTATATTACCGTCACTGTTCATGGAGGGAACTCTCAGTACATTTTGCATGTATTAGAACGGTAAACCCTTATTTTTTTAGAATTTTCCTAATAGTAATAATGACAGACAGCAACATACTGAAAATAACAGACGACGTAAGCTGGATTGGTGTTCTTGATCCTGGTCTTATCACCTTCGACATTGTTATGGAGACGAAATATGGAACGACCTATAACTCCTATTTCATAAATGCCGAAAAGAAAACGGTTATTGAAACAACAAAAGAAAAATTCTGGCCAGCGTATCTTTCAAAATTAAAACAAGTTACCGATCCGGCAGAAATTGAGTACATCGTTGTGGACCATACAGAACCTGATCACTCCGGCAATGTCAGGAACCTGCTTGCAATCGCCCCGAATGCAACAGTTGTTGGCAGTGGCAACGCCATAAAGTTTCTTCGTGATCAGACTGGCCATGATTTCAAATCATTGGTCGTCAAAACAGGCGATACTCTTAGTCTTGGTAATAAAACCCTTCATTTTATCAATGCACCTAATCTGCATTGGCCTGATACCATTTATACCTGGCTTGAAGAGGATCGTATCTTATTCACCTGTGATTCTTTTGGATCACATTTTTGCGATGCAGGAATGTTTGATGATGCAGTCGGTGATTTTGACGACTCATTTACCTACTACTTTAACAGTATTCTGAGGCCATTCAGCAAATACATGCTTCAGGCTATTGAAAAAATTAAACCGCTTGATATCAATATTATTTGCCCGGGACATGGTCCGATTCTGAGATCAAACTGGCAAAAATATGTTGATCTTTCAATGAAATATGCAACAACTGCAATTGCTTTACCACAAGAAAAAAACATTCTTATAGCGTACGTTTCGGCCTATGAAAACACAACATTAATGGCCGAGAAAATCGCTGAAGGACTGAGCCAATCATGTGACTTCAAAATCGATATCTGTGACATCGAATCCGTCCAGGCATCTGTACTTGAAGAAAAGATCGCTCATTGTTCAGGTATTATTGTAGGATCACCAACAATAAATCAGAATATTTTACCCCAAATATACCAAATTTTTGCAACAATCAACCCCATACGCGACAAGGGAAAACTTGCTGCAGCATTTGGCTCATACGGTTGGAGTGGTGAAGCCGTACGTATGATAGAGAGCAACTTTACCATGCTTAAACTCAAGGTTTTTGATCAGAACGTCATGGTTAAATTCAAACCACATGAACCCGAGTTTGAGAAATGTATAGCTTTTGGAAAGTCTTATGCAGAAAAAATGATAGAAATCTATCGACTCAGTTGCAATCTTTGATGTTTTTATGGAAAGGAGCATTATCGCAGATGATGCTCCTTTTTATTTAAAAATAATCTCTTTTACCATCGAATTTTCCAAAGCAGCATTCAATTTTTCGAGAATGTTCTGTTTTCGGAAATTAAGTTCCATTCTCCAGGTAGAATTTTTTACTCTTATAAACAACACCCCATTCGAGAACCGTTCTATTGTTGTTGATGCAGATATCGTATCTCCAACAACACTCTTCCAAACCTGTAATGTTTTATACTGCTGATAAGCTTCTGTCAATCCCAATACCTGACACATTTCACCAGCCACTACTGAAAATTGTTTGGGATTTTTTGTGCGTGACACCTTTACATCTCCTTTATACCCTTCAACGATTCGATAGAGATTGAATCAACGTGACTATATGGTTTATTTTCAGCAGATGTAATAATCGTTTGACCGCATGTTTCAAGCAGACGAAAAATGGCATTTGAGTGAGACGCATCCAGTTCACTGAACAGATCATCAAGCAGGCAAATTGGTTTTTCGCCGAGGATATCTGAAAATAAACGATGTTGTGAAAGTTTGAGAGCTATAAGAAAGATGCGCATTTGGCCCTGTGAAGCATATTTTTTAATCTCCCTGGTATGGAGTAAAAAAAGTAAATCATCACGATGTGGGCCTGTCATGGTCTGCCCACGTAAAATTTCCTCTCGTTCTGTCTCTTCAAACTTTACAAGAAATTGGCTGTACAATTGATCAATTGAACTATCATGAAAAACTTTTCCGAGTGAGCAGCGATACACTATGGTCGGATGCTCATCCGGCGATAAGAGTTGATAGAGAGTTTGAAAAAGTGGCAAAAATGAAGATAAAAACTGCATTCTTGTATAAACAATTGAGGCTGCAAGACGTGAAAGACTATCTGTCCAAATTGCAAGCATCTCTTTCTGTGATCCTGTCTTTTCATACATCTGACCAATCAGGGCATTTCTTTGTTGCAATACCCTTTTATAGGCCAACAGATCGTCAAGATATCTTCGGTTTGTCTGACAAATAGCATTATCAAGAAAACGCCTTCTTTCTGCTGGTGCACCATTAACAATTACCAGTTCTGCCGGTGAAAAGGTAATACAAGGAATCCTTCCAATATGTCTTGAAAAAGGCTTTATTTCGCTCTTATCAACAATAATTTTTTTTTCTTTTTCCTTTGTATAAAGAACTCTGACGGTTGTTGCACGTTCTGTAGCATCGAGAAAACTGCTTTCAAGAACAAAGAAATCAGAAGAAAAATAGAGACACTCACTATCAAGTGCATTATGAAAACCTCTTGTCAATGCACAATAGTGAACCCCTTCCAGTATAGAGGTCTTTCCTGATGCGTTAGGCCCATAAAGAATTGATATACCATAACTTGGCTCAAAATTCAATAACCGGTGGTTTCTGAAATTCTCGTAATGTATACACTGTAATTTCAAAAATTTTCTCTCTCAATTATTTATTCTCACAGGCATAACAAGCACAATCAGTTTATCATCCTCTTCCGTCTTGTGAGGTTTAAAAATAACTGCAGTTGTTGGACTTTTCAATTCAATTCTGATTTCATTATCATCGAGATGTGCAAGAGCAGCTTCGATAAACCTTGAATTAAAACCTATAGTAATATCATCTCCCGTATAGAGACATGGCATCTCTTCTTGTGCAGCCTCACCCTCATTTGTATTTTCTGCCATAACTTTCAGTAACTGTCCTTCAATCACCATCTTGACATCTCCAATACTTGAAAAACGTCCGACACGACGTACAGAATCATAAATCATCGAGCGATCTATGATTAAATGTTTGTCGTGTTCTACAGGAATTACTGCATCATAATTTGGATATGGTTCAATAATCAGGGATGCATCAAGCACAATATTACCAATAATAAAACGAACAAACCTGCGATCTGAATCTATACTCATGGTAATAAATTCGTGCTGTGCAAGTTTTTGTAAAATTGAAAGGACGCGTGCCGGTATAACGATTTTTTGTTTTTCTCCAATTGCAGAGTTGTAGTTTTTTCTGCATCGTACCAACCGATGGCCATCAGTCGAAACTGCGGTAATAGTATTACCTTCAAGTTCAAAGAGTACCCCCATCATTGCGGGTCTCATACCATCGACACTGCAGGCAAAAATTGTTTTTTGGATCAGATCAAGAAATTCTGCTGTTTCAAGTTCAAGAGAGATATCGTACGTTTTTTCATGTTTTTCCTGCTTGCTTTCAAACTGACAGGGTATTTTATACTTGCCTTTGTCTGTGGTAATATGGAGAGTTCCATGATCACTGATTTCCTGCCGTTCAATAACAAAGGTTACTGCGGTATCGTACATACTTCTCAGAAAATCCTGCAAAGTCCTCGCCTTAACACCAATATTACCAGAATCACTTGTTTCTACATCACTTTTCGCGGTTATTGATAACTCACCATCAGTAGCGAATAACGTCAGGCTACCAGACTCAATAGAGAGGTGAACATTTTCAAAACGCGGATCAATGGTTTTTGCGGGAATCGCTTGCGCAACTTTGCCGATAGCATCCTGTAATTGACGGATCGAAGAGGTGAGTTTCATCTGCTCCAACTTTAACTATTTATAATATTTAAAAAATTTGTTGTTGTTGTTGACGATGTGGATATCTGGACAACAAACTGCAAATTTCTGCTAATTAATTTAAAAATTGTATGTTACGCTACGTGATAACGATAGTAAAAGTGTTGATAACCTGTGCCTTGTACCCTCTTGTATGTGTGTATGGTTTGTTGATGAATATCCCCTACGCAGTCACGTGTTGATAACACACAGGTTATCAAGAAGATATCAACACCTACCCAACACCTTGTCAACACCCGCAACTACATGGAGAGGATCTCTATTCTTTTTTTGATCTCTTCTATTTTTTTTCGTTCATCCCCGATCGTGTCAACTTTTTTTGTGGTAGTGTTAACAGCATGGATAACGGTTGAGTGGTCTCTTCCTCCAAAATGAAGGCCGATAGTTTTCAGTGAAGAATCGGTCAGAAGTTTCGACAGATACATCGCCACCTGTCGTCCAACGGCGATCTCCTTCTTTTTCGATTTTCCCTTCAGATCATTAGGCGTAATAGAAAAGTAAGAGCAGACCGCTTTTTCTATCGTATCGAGAGTCAGCCTTTTTGTTGTGTGGCGAATAATGTCTTTCAGTGTTGATTTTGTAAACTGAAGATCAATTTCCCTGTTATCAAGCGATTGGGCCGCAAGCAGTTTGACAATGCATCCTTCCAGTTCCCTCACATTCTCGGTGACATTGGTCGCAATGAATTCAATAACGGTTTCATCCAGATTCACACCGCTTTGATGGAGTTTGCTGAGGATAATAGCCTTGCGGGTCTCATAATCAGGAGGTTGAATGTCTGCTGAAAGTCCCCAGTTAAAGCGTGAGATCAAACGGTCTTCAATTCCCTTGATATCTTTGATGGGTCTGTCTGCCGAGAGAATAATCTGCTTGTTTGATTGGTGCAGGGTGTTGAAAATATGAAAAATTTCCTCCTGTGTTTTTTCCTTGCCCGAAAAAAACTGAATATCGTCAATAATCAGTACGTCGATTGAGCGGTAAAACGAGGAAAATTCCTGTATTTTTCCATTCTGAATAGCGTTGACGAAGTCGATTGCAAATTTTTCACTTGATACATAGAGCACTCTTTCCGATAACCGGTTCTCACGGACACTGTTACCGATAGCCTGCATCATGTGTGTTTTGCCAAGACCTACTCCGCCATAAATAACCAGGGGATTAAAAGCATTTTGACCGGGGCTTTGCGCAACAGATTTTGAAGCTGCAAAAGCCAGAGAATTACAGTCACCCCTGATGAGTGTATCAAAGGTATATTTTGAGTTCAGGTGTGTTTCAAAGCGGGCAAGGTTTTTTTCAAATTCCTCACTGTTTTTTGCACGTGCTTCTGTTGCGCGACTTGCGGCAATGAAATCGCCGTTCATAGCGTTCTGGTGTGGCAATTCTATGGTGACGGGTTGCCCTTGTGATTTATCCATCACAATTGAATACATCAACTTTGCTTCGGGCCCGATCACATCCTTGAGTGCGAGTTTTAAAAAGGAGGAATAATTTTCCTCTATCCACTCGTAAAAAAATTGGCTGGGAACTTCAATTGTCAGCTCACTGCCCGAAAAGCTCAGCGGCTTGATTGGAAAAAACCAGGTCTTGAAAGCCAGAGGATTGATCTTTTCCCTTATGGCATTAAGACAGGCCTCCCAGACTTGATGCTCCATTGAGCTGTTTTTCTTGGTTTTTCCTTGAAACGTATTTGACGTAACTTCAAGCAT